>JAVWBZ010000163.1:0-4207 GCA_036649255.1 Bacteroidales bacterium | reverse complement strand
GTTGCTTTATTTAGCTTGGTACTAATTATTTTTGTATTTTTGCAACCAGAATATGATAGCCTCTTAATAGAGAAACAGACAAAAATAAATCGTATACTATTTTTATATTTATTGATATAAATAGTTGATAATTAACAAAATATATTATTATCAACGTCCCCAAGGTATGTGATTTTTCCAAAACAATGATGCTAAACAAAGAATGTATAAGTGCGCAAAAATCAGAAGTGCTATGGTATGTAATGCGCTTAGCTTATAGTAATGAGTTAAAATTTAAAAATTATTTAGATTCATTATCTATCGAGAGTTTTATTCCCATGCACTATGAGTTTAAGGTTGTAAAAAGAGTAAAACAACGAATTCTTGTTCCTGTTATACACAATCTGATTTTTGTTCACACTTCAAAGAATATTTTAGATGCGGTAAAATGTTCAACCGATTTACCTGTAAGATATTACACTCAGAAAATAAACAACAAACACTATCCAATTATCGTACCGGATATACAAATGCAGAATTTTATTGCCATTGCTGGGAGCTATGATGAAGATTTGAAATATCTGTCGGAAGAAGCAATTTCATTAGTTAAAGGAGATAGAGTGCGAATTATCGAAGGTATCTTTGCTGGAGTCGAAGGTGTATTCGTCAAGTTGAAAGGAACACGGGCAAGACGTGTCGTAGTTGAGATTGCAGGTATAGCCGCTGTTGCCACTACCTCAATTCACCCATCAATGGTCGAAAAAATATAATTGAAAAAATGATTGAAAGTACAGATAAAATGTATTATACAAACAAAAAATGAAAAAGGTAATCACAAATAATTATAATGAAAAAAAAATTACTTGAGAAAATTACACACAAAGAGATTATCGTAGGTGTAATCGGATTAGGCTACGTGGGACTTCCGCTTGCTGTAGAAAAAGCAAAAGCCGGTTTTAAGACAATTGGTTTTGATGTGCAATCAGAAAAGGTTGATATGGTGAACCGGGGTCACAATTACATAGGAGATGTGGTAGATTCGGAACTGATTGGACTTGTAAAAGAAGGAAAACTGTCGGCTACCACCGATTTTTCTTTTATCAAAAAGGTCGATTTTATCGCTATTTGCGTTCCAACACCGTTGGATGCACACCAACAACCTGACATAAGTTATGTGGAAACTTCAGCAAAAGCTATTGCAAAATATCTCACAAAAAACACCATGGTTGTTTTGGAATCAACTACTTATCCCGGAACTACCGAAGAGTTAATTAAACCAATTTTGGAGAATGGTTCAGGATTGGTATGCGGAAAGGATTTCTATTTAGGATTCTCCCCCGAGCGTGTTGATCCGGGAAATTTAATCTTTAAAACTAAAAATACACCTAAAGTCGTAGGTGCCATCGGAAATGATGCAAAGGAAGTAATTTCAGCAATGTATAATGCTGTTTTACAGGGAGCTGTTCACTCTGTATCTTCACCTGCGGTTGCTGAAATGACCAAAATTCTGGAAAATACTTATCGTAATATAAACATAGGGTTGGTCAATGAACTTGCCATCCTTTGCAACAAAATGAATATAGATCTGTGGGAGGTGATTGAAGCTGCTAAAACGAAACCTTTCGGTTTCACAGCATTCTATCCAGGCCCCGGTTTAGGAGGGCACTGTATTCCGCTTGACCCATATTATTTAAGTTGGAAAGCTCGTGAATATGGTTTCCACACCTCTATGATCGAGGCGTCTATGATGATTAACGACAAAATGCCTGAATATACGGTCGAACGATGTGGAAAAATACTCAACCAACATCGGAAATCGCTTAATGGAGCAAAAATATTGGTGGTAGGTGTAGCATACAAACAGGATATTGACGACTACCGTGAAAGCCCTGCCCTTAAAGTCATTGAAGAGCTGGAAAAAACTGGAGCAGTAATCTCATTCTATGATCCGTATATTTCCGAATATAAAAAAGATGGCATAATCCATAAAGGCGAGAAGGCTCTGACTGAGAAATTACTTGAAGGAACAGATCTTGCCGTAATCACAGCAGCTCATTCAAATGTGGATTACGATTTTCTACAAAAACATACCAAAGCAATCTTCGATACCAAAAACGTAATGAAAATCATTAAAAACAGAACAAATATCGAAGTACTATAAAGAAAATCCGTGTAATCGTGACAACATTTGGAGCAAAACTACAGTAAAACTTGCTCTTGGTATTCGATAACTATGGTAGAGGCCAGAAAAAGCTTTTGGAAAGAGATTTCCGTTTTATGATTATACAAAGGAAAAAGAAATATATCTCCATCATAAATAAATGGACTTTGACAACGGTATTTACATCAAATTTGAAGAACTGGACAAAATCATTCTTTATAAAAAGAAAATTCCTACGGAAGAAAAATCAAAATATTTCCTTAAGCATCTTGATGTCAAAATTGAGATAAACAAAAGCCTGTTAGGAAGCTATTGGAAAATCAACATTCATAAAACCATGGTGACAAAGAATGTGACACTACACTCTTATGATGAGTATCCCTATCTGACAGATAGACTGGGTATGCAAATGCAGTGAGCTTGATGACTCAATCATCTTCAAATGTGGTAGAAAAGAAAAAAGCATTAACTGAAATAATATATCATGCAATTCGGAGATTTAAAACCCCAGTATAAGGTTTTAAAACAGTTTATAGAGACTATAATGACAGAGATGGCAGGTTACAGTGCCTTTAAGATGGGCAAACTCGGGAAGAAATCTGAAGCCATATTAATTCCCGACTTCACTTTTTTCACTTCGGCAGAGATTTTTTCCATGAAGAGGGTAATACCATTCTTTGTAGAGGCAGATCAATCTACCTTTAACATAGAAAGTATAGATTTAGAGCTCAAAGAGAACACAGAAAAGGTTTGTAATCTGATGATCAAATAAATGATGACTTCACTCGTTCGCAGGGAGATTGTCATTATCATATTTGATTTACTTATCGCCCTATTTGCTTTTTGGTTTGCCCGTTATTTCGGAGATTTGCCACGCTGGCATTGGCTGGCGCTATCAGCCGGAATATGGGTTATGGTCAGCTTTCTTTCAGGCAAACTTAAATTCGGGGATTATAAACGAATAAGGTATGCGATAGCGGGAATTTCTACCATTAATATGATCACGGGAGTAGCTCTCTTCTATTCTTACCGATATTGCATACCGGAATATAGATATGACTATTCCATTTTGCTGGCGGTCGGAATTATAACATTGTTGGAATGGATGTTATACTATACGGCAAGAAAAATTGTATACAAAAAAATCCCATTTTTTTATGAAGAGCCCTCTTTTTCGAATTTTACCAAATATGGGATCTATGGAGGGGCAACAGTCAGTGAGAATTTAGATAATAAAGATCTTAAAGTTCTATTGGAGAACATTGAACAACATAAAGATTTTATATCATGGATAAAAGAAAATAAAAGAAAATTTTCAGAAAGGACAATCATTATTGAAACTTCAAATCCAGAAGATATTCTTACTTATAAGACAAGCGATGTGGATTTAATCATCAATATACTTCCACTGAATAAGATACATCACATCAATACGGGACTTGCTTTTGCAAATTACTGTCTTAAAGACGGAGATTTTATTGTCTGTCATTGTATAACCAGCGGTATTCGCAAAGAAAAAATAATGAAACAGTGTCCGATTGGGATCAATCAGATCATGTTATGTTTCGATTATTTATGGCATAGGGTCATCTCAAAGCTTTCTCCGTTCAAAATATTTTATTACTGGGTAACAAAAGGAGAAAGAAGATCCTTGACCCGTGTAGAAGTGTTAGGCCGTTTCTACAGAGCAGGTTTCGAAGTTATAGGAGATAACGTCATCAATGGGAAGTTTTATGTGATCGCAGTAAAAGTAAAAGCTCCCATACGAAATGACACTCCTTCCAATGGAATGCTGATAAGACTTAGACGTGTGGGCAAAGACGGAAAAATTATCGGTGTTTACAAATTCCGTACGATGCACGCCTATTCGGAATACCTGCAACCTTATATTTATAAATGTAACCATTTGGGTAAGGGAGGCAAAATAGAAGCCGATTACAGAATTAACCCTATAGGGAAGTTTTTAAGAAAGACTTGGCTCGACGAACTGCCAATGTTGATTAATTGGATCAAAGGGGATTTGAAATTGGTGGGCGTACGTCCGCTCAGTCAGCACTACTTTGGTCT
>JAVWBZ010000162.1:0-4219 GCA_036649255.1 Bacteroidales bacterium | reverse complement strand
CTCCCAATATAGAATTTGACAATATTGATGAAATTAAAAAAATACAACTTCCTGAAACCAAACGTAAACCAATAAAATTTATTGATCTACGCTAAATACAAATATGATGGAGAATACCAAATTTGATGATATACGACCTTATGGTAATGCGGAAATTCCAGAGGTGATTTTGCGAGTGGCACAACATCCGTACTTTTCGGAAGTGATAAAACGGTTTTTTCCAAAAGAAAATTTTGATGATTTTAAGAATCGGTTTCTTGAAATAAAAACAGTGGAAGATTTTCAGATCAAGGTGATGAATCAAATCATTTGGTCTATTATACGTGATACCACTAACGGCTTGGACTATAGCGGATTTGAACAACTGGAGAAAAATAAAAACTATATGTTTATATCCAATCACCGCGATATTTTATTGGATTCTGCTATTTTGGAAATATTATTGAACAAGAACTCTTTTGATACGTCTGAAATTACTTTCGGTAGCAATTTGATGCAAAACGAATGGGTGGTTGATATTGGAAAAATGAATAAGATGTTTATGTTGATAAGAGGTGGAAATATTCATGACTTGTATAAAAATTCTCTACATGTATCTGAATATATGCGTTATACCATCACAAAAAAACGACAATCCGTGTGGATTGCGCAACGAAATGGTCGTACAAAAGATGGGCTTGATAGAACGGAAATGGGCGTTTTGAAAATGTTTGCCTTGAGTAGTACTGAAAATTTTGTTGAAAATCTGAAAGAATTGAATATTACACCAATTGCCATCTCTTATGAATATGAACCATGTGATTTTTTAAAAGTAGCTGAACTACTTGTGTCGAAATACCAAACTTATGTTAAATCACCCGGTGAAGATTTAAACAGTATTATTCATGGTATTATGCAACCGAAAGGAAAAGTATGCCTGAATGTTTGTGCTCCTATTGATGAACAGGAATTACAGGATTGTGCTCGATTCAAAAAAAATGAACGATTTGAATGTTTGGCTGATATGATTGATCAACGAATTTTTAAACAATATCAATTGTGGAAAACCAATTATATCGCTTTTGATATGTTATATCAAAACTCTCGCTTCTATGAACTTTATACTCAAGCGGAAAAAGAAGCTTTTGAGCAGTACATGAACAAAGGAATTTCTCTATTACAAGGAAACGAGAAAGAGTTGAAAAAAATATTTCTTGAAATTTACAGCAATCCCGTGACCAATACTATGGAGCGCTTTTGATAACACTACGTAGAGACATCATAAAATCAATCCAATCTACTTTTCCATTTTTATTACCAAAACGGATGATTATTCGGTTGTCTGTTTTATTGATGTATAGATATTGCCCTAAGAAACCAATGGCACAGATCTTTTCTCTGTTTTTTATAATACGCCAGTTCATGTTATACGGATAGTCGTTTCCTTTAAGCGAAAAAGCGGAAACATCATAGTAATGCAACGTGAAAGTTTCTTTGATCCATTCAGGAGAAATAACCTGTTGGTCACCTAATTTTCCCTCGTTTAACATCAATAAACCTACGGTGGCCAAATCTCTGGCTGAAATCGACAATCCACCGAATGCACGTGCATTTGAATCTTTTTCAGAATCCAAACTCCAAGCGCCGGCATATTCAGGATGTAATTTGTCCCATAAATGTTCTTTAAAATATTCAGGAAAGGCTTGCTTGGTGGCTGCTTCTATAACAAACATCAACTGTTGGGTAGCCCAGTTGGAGTATTCAAACTTACTTCCGATAGCTTCATCGTATTTGACTTTGTCTGAGATACTTCTGATATTATTACCGTAATATAACTTTGTGGTGAGGATAAATGAGTTTTTAATGCCAGTACGCATGTCTAATAAATCAATCAGACGCATTCCGTATAAACTGGTATCAATTTCAGGAGTGTATTTTTTTACAGAATCATAAATACTGTCAATAAATCCTTCGTCTATGGCAATTCCCAGGGTGAGAGCTACCAATGACTTTGAAATGGAAAACACTTGAAAGGCGTCGCTGACCTGATGTTTATCATAGTATTTTTCATAAATAATTTTACCGTTTTCAATAACTAAAAAAGCAGTAGTTTCGGTTTTTTTAAAGAAATCATCCAAATTGATTAAATTGTCTGCCTGGTTGGCAAGCGAGTCTTCTCCTTCAAGCACTTCATTGGTTCGATAAAAATCGCTGTTTATATTTTCTTTTACCAGAAAAGTAACGGTATCGATTAAAAAATCACATTTCAGGTTGTCGCAAACCCATTTTCCCGTATAGAGCATGGGAGAAAGCGGATAAGAAGGAAAATATTTGCTGTCTTTGGTATTGGGGCTTTCCAGAAAAGTGGCACGCAAAAAAGTACACGAAGACAATATAATTCCCGTGACAAAAAATGCTCCTATCAGAATTGAATATTTTTTTATACTCATATTAGCAAAAAGCTAATAAATTTGTCGGGGTGACAAGACTCGAACTTGCGGCCTCTACGTCCCGAACGTAGCGCGCTACCAACTGCGCTACACCCCGTTTTGATTTGCAAAAATAGTGATTATTTATAAATAATGAACGATAAATCATTGTTTTTTATAAAAAAAGATTTTTTTGTTCGATAAAGTTCTATAGATCATGATTCTTGATAGATTATTTCGTACATTTGCAAACAAATTTTAGAATTTATGAAACTTTCAATTATTATTCCAGTATATAATGAAGAAAAAACGATCCATCTTATTCTAGATAAAATATTGGAGGTTGATTTGATCGCTAATTTTTCCAAAGAGATCATTTTGGTGAATGATTTTTCTAAAGACGATTCCCAATTGGCCATTCAACGATATAGGGAAGCACATCCTGAGGTGGATATGAAATATTTTGAACAACCTGTTAATATGGGGAAAGGGGCAGCACTGCACCGCGGATTTGAGGAGGCTACCGGAGATTATATCGTTGTACAGGATGCTGATCTTGAATATGATCCGGAAGAATATAATTTGCTTTTAAAACCGATAGAAAACGGTTGTGCCGATGTGGTATATGGATCCAGATTTATGGGAGGAAATCCTCACAGAATTCTCTTTTTCTGGCACTCAAGAGGCAATAAGTTTCTTACATTCCTTTCTAACATGTTTACCAATTTAAATCTTACCGACATGGAAACCTGTTATAAATTGTTCCGTGCCGATATTATAAAAAGTATCTATTTCAAAGAGAAACGCTTTGGCTTTGAACCGGAAGTAACTGCTAAAATTTCTAGATTTCATAACATACGGATTTATGAAGTAGGAATATCTTACTATGGACGTACTTACGAAGAAGGGAAAAAAATTGGATGGAAAGATGGCTTTAGAGCCATTTATTGCATCTTAAAATATAATCTCTTTTCAAAAAAATACTTAAAATAATGACATTGAGAGTATGATTTTTTTTTAATAGGTGTTCTATTCAACTATTTTTTGTATTTTTGCATCGTATTAGATGAAAATGAAAAAACAACTGAAAAAAATAACAACGCTGCTGGTAATGGCCATATTCCTTACCTTTTCATCGGGATTGGTGGTTACGATTCATCATTGTTGCAGTGTTCATCATCATTCATATCATGATCATCATCACTGCCACGAAGATGTGATGATCTTTAAAATTACTGATCATTATAATATTGCAGATTCATTTCATTTCCATTCATTTCAAACTCCTTTTATGTGGTTTTTTGAAAATGATTTGGATTTGGCATTAGATAATAGTTGTAGAATTATCATCAAGGAAAACAGAAAAATTCCTCCCTATTCTGTTTTGGAAGGTCGTGAATTTATAGAATTTTGCCCGCAACGTATTTTTTATTGTTAAGTGTTTTAAATTTCAATTATAATATGGGGAATTTATTGAAATTCCTGTCATTATTATTATTTATACACTTAATTAAAAAGCAAATGAAAAAAATAATCATATTACTTTTATGTTTTGTTGGTGCTACCTCTGTATTTGCCCAACAACTTACGGGGAGCGTGATGGAGTATGGTGAAGATGAGAAAAAAACGCCAGTGGTAGGGGCTCTATTACAATGGAAAAATACCAATATTGGTACAGTTACCGATATTTCGGGCGCTTTTTCCTTACCCAAAACAAAGGAAACAGACACCTTGATTGTGATATATCAAGCCTACCAAAATGATACAATCGCGATAAAAAAAGATCAGACCGAATTGAAGGTGATCTTATC
>JAVWBZ010000161.1:0-4298 GCA_036649255.1 Bacteroidales bacterium | reverse complement strand
ATCCATCATTTCTGGGGTAACCGCTATCTTGGCCGATAGTTTGGTTGATTTTTTATCTGCAATTTCATTGGCAGCAATTATTTTTTCAAAAATGATGGGTTTTGTGATAAAACCACGGTGTGCCCTGTCATTGTCCAGTACATTGCCATCGCAATTGTATTGACTGTGTTGTACAAAATCCAGTACAATGGCATCACCATCCTTGCCAATTAATCGTTTGAGTGATTTATGATCATCGCAAACCAAGTACACGTCGTTCCCTTTTACCTGTATATATTCGGAAAGTACTTCAAGATTTTTATCTTCATTACATTTTTGGCAAATTTGGGGATCGTATAGTTGTAAATTGCCTTTCCCTTTGGTATAAGGCAATTCCTTTTCGGTGGGGCTCGGTTTTCCATCGTTAAAGGTGCGATCATTTCCTAAAATGAAAGAAGCGTACATACTTCTCATGTAAGTGTCTGTTTCATAGCCAAATCCTATGTAGGTGTATTGCTTATCTAAAAGAAGTCTGGCTTGTTTTAGATTCTTTAAAATGGGTTTGATCAATTCTACACAGAGATCATAATAGCTATACTCCAAGGCTCCAAGTGAAGCTTTGGCTTTCGATACCAGCTCTATTCCATTGTTGGTAAAACCGAATTTTTTCAATCTGAAATAGGTCGTTCTATAAGGAGGTTCGTTAAATTCTGTTTTCTCATCTTTCTTTGCTTGAAAATCAGCTTGCATTTGAGCGGTAGAATCTAACGAAATATTGTGTTTCAGCGGACCTACAAAAGCATATTCCAATCTCGCCAAATTAATCATATCAATCATACAGTTGTATAAAATCTTCTGGTCAAAATTCCCCGGATTAAAATTTTTAGTGTAATTCTTATTGTTTTTAAGTTCTTCCGGATTGAAATCTAGGTAGGGATTATCGATCTGAGAAAAGGCTAAATTGTTTACTGATAATATGATTGTAATCAATAAAAAGGTAATTTTTTTTATCATAACTTTATAATTTGTGAATATAAAAAATGTGAGCAATAATAAAAAAAATATTGACACCATGCAATAGAATATGAATTTTATTTCCTGCTGTTTGATTCAACATCTCTGACTACTCAATCACCAAAACAAATAACCCTTCTAAGAATATAGAAAGTCTATTTTTGCAAAGAAAATTTTCCTGAATAGTGGATTTTTTTTTGTAATATTTTTATTTTTAGTGACTTGTAATATTTTCAATTTTATTCTTTTTTAAAGCTTGACTCGCTTCTAAGAGGAAAAGGTGTCTTTGTATCCGAAAACATTTGCGCAAAAAAGTTTTTAGAAATGAATAAAATTAAATAAAAATTGGAGCGTTTTATAAGATGACTTTTGTAACGGTTAAAACATTGTGATATTCTATGAAAATATAGATTTATGGGTTTCTTTTCAATGGAATGAGTGAGACAGGTTGTCGTTATGATACAATCGATCAGGTTAAAAAGATATGGAATAATATTCTATATTTAAAAAATTAGATCTGATTCTTGAAGAGATAAAAAATACAATGGAATTTGGATAGTATATTATTGATTTTAATTTGATTAAACAAAAAAAAATATGAAATGCAAGCAATAACAAAAACGGTTACAATGGAGATACTGTGAATTAAGTAACTTGGCTAAATAACTCTGGAAATGAAACCTTTTGATAGTGTTTGTACCCAACCAGCTTATTGTTATACAATTGATCACAATAAAGAATACCGAGAAGTTGATATTGTGAGGCGGTACGGAAAAGGTGTGAAGAAGTGGAAGAAAAATCATATGGGAATTTACGATACATTGCCGCAAATTTTTGCCAAATTGTTGGAACAGATTCAAAAAATGATTATAGAATTATTGATCATCCACGGTTTTGTTATATTAACGGAGTGTGAAATAAAACATCGGAGAAGGAATGGCTAACAGAAATACAGGTTCTGGTGAAACTTATTGTTTGACCTTTATCGTAGAATTTTTTTAACAGACATTATCAAGGAAAGAAGCTATTTAATAAAAGTGGGTCCTGTTATACAATTTCGGGTACAATTATTTTTTAAATTGTTTGCTTATCAAATTGAGGTGGAAGCTTATTTTTTATGTATATTTGCCCCGCAAAAAACAGAGTATGATGGCCAGAACGATTATAGATAATTGATTTGATAATATTTTGATATATATTCTGTTGAAATATTCGCAAATCAATTTTTGCTTTGATTATATTGAACTGTATGATTGCTTGTAATATTAATATAAACGATTAAAAACCAAGATTATGGCATTTAACTTAAGAAACAGAAATTTTTTGAAATTATTGGATTTCACTCCTGAAGAAATCAAATTTATGTTAAAATTGGCTGCTGATTTGAAAACGGCTAAATACGCAGGTACTGAACAACCAACCTTGAAAGGGAAAAACATTGTATTGTTATTTGAAAAAGATTCGACCCGTACCCGTTGTGCTTTTGAAGTAGCTGCTTTAGATCAAGGCGCTCATATCACTTATTTGGGGCCTTCCGGTTCTCAAATGGGGAAAAAAGAATCCATGAAAGATACGGCACGTGTATTGGGAAGAATGTACGACGGTATTGAATATCGCGGTTATTCCCAGGAAATTGTAGAAGCATTGGGAAAATATGCAGGTGTTCCTGTATGGAATGGTTTGACAACGGAATTTCACCCAACACAAATTTTGGCAGATTTCTTGACCATGAGTGAACATATAGATAAACCTCTTAATCAGGTTTCCTTCTGTTATTTAGGCGATGCTCGCAATAATATGGGAAACTCTTTAATGGTAGGTGCCGCCAAAATGGGAATGGATTTCAGAGCTGCTGCCCCGAAAGCATGTCAACCTGATGCTGCCTTGGTTGCACAATGTAGAGAAATTGCCAAAGAAACCGGTGCTAAAATTACCATTACCGATAAGGTAGAGGAAGCCGTAAAAGGTGTTGATTTCTTATATACCGATGTATGGGTATCTATGGGAGAGGCTGCCGAAGTATGGGAAGAAAGAATTAAATTGTTGACTCCCTACCAAGTAAATATGGATGTCGTAAAGAAAACTGGTAATCCGAACGTTAAATTTTTACATTGTTTGCCAGCATTCCATAATCTTGAAACCAGCGTAGGAAGAGATATTCATGAAAAATTCGGTTTGGATGCGATGGAAGTGACCGAAGAGGTGTTTGAATCTCCGATGTCTATTGTATTTGACGAAGCTGAAAACAGATTACACACCATTAAAGCTGTTATGGTGGCTACTCTTGGAAAGTAGTAATATCATTCACAATTATGAATTATGAATCGTTTTTTGGAAAGGTTCATAATTCATAATCTGTAAATGTTTAATATATCAAATCATGAATAAATCGTTTGTTTTCATTTTATTTTTTTGTTTTGCCGTGGTGACTGCCGTGGCTCAGAAGGCTGATGATATTATTGGATATTATCATACAGTGGATCCTTTTTCCAAAGAAGAATCCCAATGTTATATTTATAAAGCTTCCAATGGTTCTTACGAAGGTAAAGTTTGCTGGGTGGGAAACCCTGCCAAGAAAAGTTTTTTAGGATTGATATTTCTGAAGGGATTGACTTATGATGAAAAAGAAAAAGAGTACCAAAATGGGGTATTGCAATATCCGGGAAAAAATGGGACTTATAAAACTTATATGAGTTTTGAAACTCCCACTAAACTTAAAGTGCGCGGTTATTGGGGAATTTCCATGTTGGGCAAAACGATGCATTGGACGAAAGAACAGAAACAACGAAAACAAGAATAAAAAACGTGGAGTACAACAACTTTGTACAATGTCATTTTCCATTTCTGTAAATATGGCAAAAACGCTGAAAATTCCATCATATCAAGCAATGTGACAATAGGAAAAATCAATAATACTCTTCTCTCTTCGTCTTATTTTATACGTGAAGAGCAAAAAAGGTAATTTTTTAAGAGAATTAATGAAATGTAATATCTGCCATAAAGTTATTCTTAATTTCTATGTCAATTTATTTCTATAAAGTAGCATGATATAGAGTCATGTTTTGTTCATTTATTTTAAAATTGGTTTATACTTTGGTTTTACCGGTCATGATTAAGTTTGATCTTATTGATTTATAATATCTTATTTTTAAACGTAAAATTTGTTATTCAATATTTTATAATGATGGGTTGTTGGATGGATAAAATGGATAAAAACCAAATAGAAACAGAATGATTGGTATTAATATTTTTTTTATCTTTGCACCCTCAAATTAAAAGAGGCTCTTTAATTTGATATCAAGCAG
>JAVWBZ010000160.1:0-4302 GCA_036649255.1 Bacteroidales bacterium | reverse complement strand
GTAAAAAATTAGTTGGGAAACAATTTGCTGAAAGTACCAATACCGACATTTATCTTTACGACATAGCCATCCGTCAAACCGTAAATCTTACCGAATCCAATAAGGGATATGATATGGATCCTGTTTTTTCTCCGGACGGATCAAAGTTGGCATGGTGGAGTATGAAAACAGATGGTTTCGAGTCGGAAAAACATCGTTTGTTTGTCTATGACTTTAACACCAAGACAACCACCGACTATAGCATCGGATTTGATCAGGATGCCACTGATTTTGTATGGAATAAAGAAGGAAATCAACTTTATTTCATCAGTTGCAAGGAAGCTACTTATCAAATTTATTCATTGAATTTAGCAAGTAAAAAAATAGAACAACTGACCGAAGGGGATCACGATTATAATACAATTCTATTGGCAGGCAATCAATTAATTGCTACCAAAACGACTCATGCTCTTCCAGCCGAAATTTTTGCCATCAATCTTCAAGATAAAAACGAAAAACAACTCACTTTTACCAATAAAGAGATTTTAGACAAAATCACATTGGGCAAAACGGAAAAGAGATGGGTAAACACAACCGACGGCAAAAAAATGTTGGTATGGGTGATTTTACCTCCTCATTTTGATCCGAATAAACAATATCCTGCTTTATTATATTGTCAGGGGGGGCCTCAACAATCGGTAAGTCAATTTTTCTCTTATCGTTGGAATTTTCAAATTATGGCTGCTCACGACTATATTATAGTAGCCCCGAACCGTAGAGGATTGCCCGGTTTTGGCAGCGAGTGGAACGACCAGATCAGTGGTGACTATGGTGGCCAAAACATGAAAGATTACTTGGTGGCCATTGATGAGCTCGCCAAAGAACCTTACGTAGATGCCAATCGTTTAGGAGCTGTTGGTGCCAGTTATGGAGGATTTTCCGTTTATTGGCTGGCAGGACATCACCATAAACGATTCAAAGCTTTTATTGCTCATTGTGGCATGTTTAATTTGGAAAGTTGGTACGGAACTACAGAAGAACTTTTCTTTGCCAACCATGATATTGGAGGCCCTTACTGGAACAAGCCCATACCCAAAAGTTACGATTTCTCTCCGCATAAGTTTATAGGCAATTGGGATACCCCATTATTGGTTATTCATGGAGGTAATGATTTTAGAATTCCCTATACCGAAGGAATGCAAGCTTTTGATGCCGCCCAAATCAAAGGAATACCCAGTCGTTTTCTCTTCTTTCCCGAAGAGACTCATTTTGTTTCCCAACCTCAAAATGCAATTCTTTGGCAAAGAGAATTTTTCAAATGGTTAGATCAATGGTTGAAAAAATAAAGGAAAAACTGGGTTGGAAATTATTGGACTCCTACATTCTCAAGAAATTTCTTGGGTCGGTGGTTTATTCCATTGCGTTGTTGATGACCATTATCGTAGTATTTGACGTTTCGGAAAACCTTCAACGGTTCATGGATAAAAATGCTCCTTTAAACGAAATTATTTTCCAATACTATTTTAATTTTGTTCCCTATTTCATCAATCTTTTTCTTCCTCTTTTCACTTTCATCAGTGTGATCTGGTTTACCTCTAAACTCTCTTCCAATAATGAAATTATAGCGATTTTAAACGGAGGAGTCAATTTTTATCGTTTCATTGTTCCTTACATCGTCGGCGGATTAATTATTGCTTTCGTCTCTTTGATATTGGCTAATTTCATTGTTCCTCAAACCAATCAAAAATTAAACGACTTTAAAGGAGAATATTTCAAACATAAAGTATTTAGTACAACCAATATCCATATTAAAAATTCAGCTACAAGTTATTTATATGTAGAACGTTGGGAGCGGGAAAATAAAACAGGATATCAATTTTCGTACGAAGCTATCGGAGATAGTTCGATCGTTTATAAACTCAAAGCCATTAGTTTACAGTATAATGAAGAAGCAAGAAATTGGACTTTACACAATTATGTAAAAAGATATATTGCCGACGGAGTGGAACATATTGAAAGTGGTGAACACATGGACACTGTTTTCAATGTATTGCCTACCGATTTCAATCAGGATATCAATATCAGTGAGACCATGTCATACTCGAAACTGCGAAATTTCATCAAAGAAGAAGAAGAAAAGGGTTCGAGTTTGGTAAAACATTACCAAATAGAAAAAAATAAGCGAATAGCCAATCCTTTTGGAACGCTCATCATGACTTTATTGGGGTTGAGTGTTGCCTCCCGCAAAACCAGACGAGGAGTGGGGGTTCATCTCTTCATTGGCATGGGGTTGGCCTTTTCTTTTATCTTTTTCCAACAGGTATCAACGGTTTTTTCTATTTCAGGCAATCTTCCGCCAGTCATAGGAACATGGATCCCCAACATTATCTTTTTGATAATCTGTATCATTCTCCTAAGATATACACAGAAATAATTTAATTAGTCACGAAAAAGCTTTTTTACTTTACTAAAAAAGCTTTTTTCATTTTTCCCCGGATTAGGTTTAAAATTTTCGGAATTTTGAAATCTCTCTATCATTGTTTTTTCATCTTTCGTGAGAGTTTTAGGAGTCCAAACATTTACATTTACAATCAAATTTCCTTTGCGCTGAGAATGCAATTCAGGTAAACCTTTTCCCTGCAAACGCAAAATTTGTCCACTTTGTGTTCCTGCGGCAATCTTTACACGTGCCAATCCTTCCAATGTAGGAATTTCCACGCTGGCACCCAACGCTGCTTGTGGAAATGAAATATAATAATTCAAATACAAATTATTTCCTTCGCGTTCGAAAATGCCATGTTCAACTTCTTCGACCACTACAATTAAATCACCATTTATTCCTCCGTTAGGAGCGGCATTTCCTTTTCCACGCATATTCAATTGCATGCCTTCAGCCACGCCAGCCGGAATATTAATGGTAACCACCTCTTCTCCTTTTACAATACCGTTGCCCCCACAGGCAGAACAAGGATTTTTGATAATTTCCCCGGATCCTTTACATTGGCTGCATACCACCGTTTGTTGAAAAATACCAAATACGCTGCGTTCCTGATGCATAACGTGCCCCGTACCATTACAAGTGGGACAAGTTGTAATCGAATTTTTATCTTGCGCACCGCTTCCTCCACATTTTGTGCAAGGTACATATTTTTGAATCTTGATCTTCTTCTCCGTATTATTGGCAATTTCTTCTAGGGTCATTTTCACTTTAATCCGGATATTGGTACCCTGACGTACTCTTTTTCCGGAACTTCTGCCACTTGCACCGCCAAAACCGGAAAAACCTCCCCCGCTGAAACCGCCGCCAAACAAATCACCAAAACGTTCAAATATGGTATTCAAGTCAAAATCAGCAGTATAACCTCCACCGGAAGCACCGGTACTCATTCCTGCATGACCAAATTGATCATAACGGGCTTTTTTGTCGGCATTGCTCAATACATCATAAGCTTCGGCCGCTTCTTTAAATTTTTCTTCAGCTGCCTTATTGCCGGGATTACGATCGGGATGATGTTCCATCGCCTTTTTTCTATAAGCTTTCTTTATCTCATCTGCCGAAGCATCTTTCCCAACACCCAACACTTCATAATAATCTCTTTTTTCCATAATTGTTTTTTAATTGGCAACCACAACCTTTGAAAATCTGATCACCTTGTCTTTAATTTTGTATCCCTTTTCCGTTACATCCATCACTTTGCCTTTGTCTTCTTCCTTTGGAGCAGGAAAATGGGTAATGGCCTCATGTAAATCTGTATCAAAAAGTGCTCCTTTGGCAGGAATTTCCTCCACTTCAAAACGTTTCAATAATTGCCCCAATTTGTGATAAATTAACTCAAAACCTTCTTTAATCGATTTCAAATCTTCCGATTTTTCGTTGGCCTGTATCGCTCTTTCAAAATCGTCTACAATGGGTAATAAATTGACAATCACCTTTTCAGAAGCAGTGGTAATTAATTCAAGTTTTTCTTTATTGGTACGCTTTTTATAATTATCAAACTCGGAATATAATCTTAAAAACTTATCATTCAATTCCTTCGTTTGAGTTTCTAACTCTTCTATCTGTTCTTTTAATTTTTCTTCTTTGTTACTCTTTTTACCAAAAAACGACTTCGACTTCCCTTTATTTTCATCCGAAGTTTCATTTTTGGCAGTATCTACTACCTTTTCCTCCTGATCTTTGTCAGTTTTATCGGACAAATTGTCACTATTTTGATTGCAAACTCCTTCAGTGCAACCCTCTTCATGGTTTATTATCTCCTTTTCTTCTTTCATAATATTCTTATATTTAATTTATTATAGCAAAACCAATACTTTCTGAAATAT
>JAVWBZ010000159.1:0-4348 GCA_036649255.1 Bacteroidales bacterium | reverse complement strand
TGTCGATCATGTAACCATCTGACCATGCCAAGGAAGCTTCCAAAGCTTGGTAAGTTTTTTCATCGTGTGCAAAACCAATATAACGTATTGGTTTGTAGTTGATATTGGTCTCTTTTTGAATTTGTTTGAAAATTTCAAGATTATGATTGGCGATATCGGAAATTTCAGGAACCGAAAAAGCAGGACGCCCACCTCCTATATTACGCCAGGAAGAACCTCTTTCTGCATTGGCTAAAACTGTTTTTTTGCCATTTTCAGAAAAATAACGGAACAAACTGCTACCAGTAATTCCGCCACCGGCGATAAAAATGTCGCAATCAATGCGTTTGGTTGTCTTTTGATGAACATTGGTGATCAATTCAGGTGCTCGGCTTGAAGGATATAATTCGTTGATTGTTATTTGATTGGATAGAGGGCCTCTGGGAGTAGCATCCCCCACTACTTCAATTCCGTAGTCGCGAAGCTTTTGTTTGATACGTGGAATGCAACGTTTTCCACGACAAGGACCCATGCCAATACGGGTGATGTGTTTCAATTCGTCCACCGAAATCAGGGTTTTACCCTCAACCGCTTCAAGAATAGTTTCTAATTTAACATCGTCACAATGACAAACATAGGTTGGTGCTTTTTCGAAAGAATTGACTGGTTCTTCTTTGATCGCTTCGGGAAAATTTTGCTTGATGATAAAACCGGTCACTTCGGTCAAGGCTTCTCCTTTTATATTAAGTGCTTTGACGCGTGCAACATGGGTCTTGTTGGGTTTCAACATGATTTTTTCAATTATACCTTCGCCTATTTTTTCTCCCCGGTCATTAATCAAAAACAGTTCATCATTTTCATACGCTTTATATTCGATAGGAAGGAATAACCAGTTTTTGGCAAGGTTATATCCAAAAATGGCTAATCCGGGACAATGAGATACACATTCCATGCATCCTATACATTTATCGTAGTCGATAATAGGAACGGTAGAAGTAGATGATTTGGTGATGGCGCCTTGTGGACAAGAGAAAGAACAGGGATTGCAAGCAAATCCATACAGGCAATCGGCAATCACAAATCCTTTTTCGTTCATCCTTTTTGTATGGGGTTTTCTTGGGCTTTCCAATATTCTGACGGGATGTTGCTGAGAATCAATATAATCTTTGGAAACAGCCAGATAATCGTCATAATTTACACGTTTACCTAACTGCATGGCGATTTCAATGGCAGCTTGTTTTCCACGGAGAACGGCACAGGTACCTTCTCCCACTCTCACGGAATCTCCCACACCAAAAGTATTTAATCCGAATACGATTTTTCCTTTTTGCAGTAGTTGATCATCGGGAATTAAACCGGTACAAATATTGATAACATCGATTCCTTCAATGATCTTTTCGGTGCCTGGTATGGGTTTGAAGTTTTTGCATTCCGCTACCATAGCTCCTATAATACCACTTCTATCTTGATTGGGAATGGCTTTTAATAAAACATGAGAAGTATAGATCGGAATGCCTAATCGGCGTATACGGTTGGCTTGAACGGGGAAACCTCCTTCATGATCCATGGCTTCTACAATGGCGATTACCTGCGCACCTGCTTGTATGGCTTGATAAGAGGTGAGATATCCGATATTCCCGGCCCCAATAGATAAGATCCTCTTTCCTAATAGAGTGTGTTCAACGTTCATCATTTTTTGAACCACGGCAGCTGTATAAACACCCGGAAGATCGTCGTTTTCAAAAGCGGGCATAAAAGGTACTGCTCCGGTAGCCACGACTAAACACTCAGCATCTACATAAAAAATAGAATGATCCACCATATTTTTGACGGCAATTCTTTTCCCTTCCAGGATATCCCATACGGTAGAAGTAAGAAAAATACCCGAATGATCTTCTCCTGCCAATGTTTTGGCAATATCAAAACCACGCATTCCACCATATAGTTTCTCTTTTTCAAAAAAGAAAAACTGATGGGTTTGCATATTAAATTGACCACCGATTCGATCATTGTTATCTAAAACAATATTGGCAATCTCTCTTTTGTTAAGTTCTTCTCTACAGGCTAACCCGGCAGGGCCTGCTCCGATGATGACCACTTGTGTCTTATATATTTTGATTTCTTTGTCAGTGTCAGGTTGGGAAATTGGGGGAAGATATCCAGAGGGAATTTCTTCCACTTTTTTAACTCCATTTACTTTAGTGATACAAATACGTTTTACAACTCCATCCACTAACATTTCGCAAGCTCCACATTTTCCTATTCCACATTCAAGGCTGCGTTCTCTATGCTCCAAACTATGGCTGTGAATAGGGAAGCCAGCTTGATGCAATGCCGCTGCAATCGTATAACCTTGAGAACCTGTTATTTTAACTCCGTTATATTCAAATGTAACTTCTTCCGGTTTGGGAATTTCCAAAATAGGATGTCGTTCTATTTTATACATAATCCTGTATTTATATGTTTGAAAAATAATTAGTTATATTGGTTTTTATCCTTAAAAAACAAACTGCAAATGTACATGTTTTTTTAATAAAATCAATAAAAACTTTACCTTTTCTATTTTAAATTCTAACTAAATTCTATCCTTGTTTCATAGAATTTAATTCCCATTTTTATTGCTTAGTAAATTGATTTTGAGTATTTTCCAATTACACTCTGGTTGCCAATCAATACCTGATCCATTTCCAAAGTTCTTTATAGGTAACTTTTTTTCCGTACATGAGAATGCCAGTTCTGTATATTTTAGAAGCAAACCATACGGTAAAAATAAAGAAAAGAACAAGCAATGACATGGATAATAGTAGCTCCCACAAGGGAACTCCAGAAGGCAGGCGGGTAAGCATGGCTACGGGTGAAGTTAACGGGATGATGGATAACCAAAAGGCCAATTGTCCGTTAGGAGCATCCGACATAGGCATGATCAATACAATGGTTAAAATGAGAGGGATGGTAACGGGAAGATTCAATTGCTGCGAATCGGTTTCGTTGTCGGCTGCTGAACCCACTGCAGCAAAGAGTGCCGCATAAACGAGGTAGCCAAACAGGAAATAAAAGAAAAAACAGAAAATCAATTGGGAAAAAGAGATCGGGAAGAAGTTGCTTATTTCGGTAAAAATGGAAGAGGCATTTTGTAAAGTTTCGGCTGTTTCTGCATTTTCTAAGGCATTACTATTGGTGGCGGCCATTGTCATTTCTATATTTTGGGTGTCGGCTGTAAAGAAATTGGGAATTGCCACTTGAACCCCTAAAATGATAACAAACGTAAAAAGAATCCACATGGCAAATTGGGTGAGCCCAACCAGAGCGATCCCGATAATTTTACCCATTAACAACTGCATGGGTTTAACGGATGATATAAGTACTTCAACAATACGGTTGCTTTTTTCTTCAAGAACTCCACGAAGTACTTGACCGGCAAACATAAAAATAAAGAAATAGATTACAAATCCGCAAATCATCCCAATGAGTTTGTTTAATTCGGCCATGCTTTCTTGCTCTTTGCCGCTTTCATCAATTTTAATGGTGGCAATGGAAGATCTGGTTAAATTTTTAATGGTTTCAAATTTAACAGGATCAATGTTAAAGGTATCTTGTAATATTTTGTCAAAGAAAACTTTATCCATTTGACTCTCCAGAGTGGATCTTAAACTCATCGAAGGTTCTTCGTGGTAATAGAGATTTGATTTTAAAGAACTGTTGCTTTTTAGAATATGTAATACAACATCATAATTTTCACCGAGCGCCTCTTTTTTTATTTGATCAATATCTCCTGAACGGTACGAAAACTGCGTTTTTTCCGTGTCAGTAAAACGATTGATGAAAATTTCATTTTCGTCCACAACCATTACTTTTACATTCTCTTTGGATTGAGTGGCAATGATAACCGGAATCACAATGAGCGCAGCCATTAAAATGGGTAATAAAAAAGTAAGAATAATGAAAGATTTTTTCTTTACCCGTGTTAAATATTCGCGGGAAATAATGAGCAATGTCTTATTCATGGCTGTTCATTCTGTTATAATTTTCAACTTGTTGAATAAAAATGTCGTTCATGGATGGCAATATCTCTTTAAAGGAGAGAATGGTGCCATGTTGCATGAAAAATTGAAGCAGATCGTTGGAGGATTGAGTTGCCGGAATTTTGACTTGATATTGGGTACATTCCTTTGCTTGTTCCGAATTAAGAACTTCAAATGTTGAAGGAATATCAATAAGAAGCTCTTCGTTTTTTAACAGCTCTATTTGGAAAATATGTTGCTTAAATCGTTGCTTGATTTCCGTTAAATTTCCGCTTAAGATCTTTTTTGATTTATTAATCAGTGCAATTTCGTCGCAAATCTCCTCTACAGAAGCCATATTGTGGGTG
>JAVWBZ010000158.1:0-4364 GCA_036649255.1 Bacteroidales bacterium | reverse complement strand
TCAACCTGTTTTACTTAGAGCAGGAGCAGAAATGCAAACTCTTTCTACAATAGAAAATGCATTTTTATTAACAGAAGGTGATAAAATCGTTGATTTCGGTCCCATGAAAGAATTTTCAGAGCAGAAATTGGTGGGTATCAAAGGAGAAATTGACATCATAGATGCAAACGGGAAAATGGTATTCCCTTCGTTTTGCGATTCCCACACCCACCTCGTTTACATGGGAAGTCGTGAAATTGAATATATAGATAAAATAAAAGGTTTTAGTTATGAAGACATTGCAAAACGTGGCGGCGGCATTCTGAACTCTGCCAAACGTTTACACGAAGCTTCAGAAGAAGAGCTTTTCGATTCGGCATGGCAAAGATTGGAAGAAATTGCCGGATATGGAACTGGTGCGGTTGAAATCAAAAGTGGATATGGTTTGACCACTGAAGATGAATTGAAAATGTTGCGTGTCATTCGTCGATTAAAAGAAAAATCACCTCTTCGTATTAAATCTACTTTTTTAGGAGCTCACGCAGTACCGGCAGAATACAGGGGCAAACAGGGAGAATATGTGGATTTAATCATCAATGAAATGATTCCAATGGTAGCGGCAGAAGAATTTGCCGATTATATTGATGTATTTTGCGACAAAGGTTTCTTTACCATCAATGAAACCGAACGGATCCTTATGCAAGGAATGAAATACGGCATGCGTGCCAAGTTGCATGCCAATGAATTGGATTATTCAGGTGGAATTCAAATAGGGGTGAAATACAATGCTCTTTCCGTTGACCACTTGGAATATACTGGATATGAAGAAATTGCAGCTTTGCTGGATTCCGAAACGATGCCTACCCTATTGCCGGGAGCCGCTTTTTTCTTAGGAATGGTATATGCTCCCGCACGTGATATGATAGATGCTGGTTTACCCATTGCTTTAGCTTCCGATTTCAATCCGGGTTCTTGTCCTTCGGGAAATATGCAACTTGTTTTATCGATGGGTTGCATAAAATATAAAATGATACCAGAAGAAGCTATCAACGCTGTTACGCTCAATACCGCTTACGCTATGGGGCTCAGCGAAACGCACGGTTCTATTGCCAAAGGTAAAATAGCCAACTTCTATATTACCAAACCCATTTCAACTGTTGAATTTATGCCTTATTCTTTCGGGAACAATAAAGTAGAGCAGGTATTTTTAAATGGGAAACGTATCTAATTGAACTTTTTAATCTACCAACTGTTTTTCTTTCAAATATCTTTTTATTAATTGTCTAAAGAATCAAGCGATGTCAAATTTAGTATCTGTAGCCTCATTTCCAACCCCTTATGAAGCACACATTGCACAAGCAAAATTACAGGAACACGGTATCGAATCTTCTATTACCGACGAAATTTCAGTACAAATATATGCCAATGCTATCGGAGGTATTAGAGTACAAGTAAAAGAAGAAGATTTCGCCGAAGCAAAAAAGATCATTGAAAAATTAAGTTTTGAAAAATAACTATTTTTCTTCCCAAATTGTTTGTAATCTGCAAATCTCCCTTGATTCTTCTTGGGTAATAATGCTTGATATAAAATTATTGGGGGCTTTTTCTTCCGTCTGAATGGCATAATATTCTCCACATTTTGCCTGTGCTATATAGTTTATAAACAATTCCTTCAATAAATGGGTTTGACTGAATAGGTGTCCCATATCGTCCACCAACCATTGAGCATATTTCGTATTATTTACATGGTCATTCATGTCCAAATCGGAATGAAGAACTGGTTTAAACACACATCTTTCTTTTTCCGGCAAATCTATTTTATTAATTTTAGGAGCTTTTTCTACAATAGCATGAATATCTTGTTGCTCACGCATGATGTTTCTGAAATGGTCTATTTTTTGAGGTTTTCCATGCTCCTGATCAAGAATAACCCAAGAAGAGGTAGCTGCGATCAATAGTTTTCCTTCCGAGTCAAAAATTTCATAATCACGAGGTTGTATAATAAAATCATGTGTCTTTTCCCATGTCGTACATAAAATCTCTTCATTCCATATCGGCATTCTCTCTATTTTAATATGTAATTTAATCAATGCCCAAAACATATGATATTGGCTAAGAAAATACCAGCCTATATTATAAAGATTGGAATGCTCTCCCGCAACTTCCTGCATAAGACTCAACAGAGAAGTCGGAGTCAAATTTAATTGATTATCAACCAAATAAGATGGTATTTTGATTTTCTTTTCAAATTTATATGAATCGGTCATAGTTTTAATTTTGGATTTACATCAGCAAAAATATAGTTTTTTTTTGAGATAGGCATCCATTAACGAACAAGAATTAACACAAATCTTCCAAGAGAATTAGGTTCGTTTAAAATAAAAAATGTAATTTTGCCGAAAATTTTGAAAGATGTTCAATGTTCCGGTATTATTGGTTATCTATAACAAAGTAGTTGAAACACACAATTTATTTCAAATTATAAAGTCCATACAACCTTCCAAATTATATGTAGCTGCCGACGGCGCCGTAAGAGATGAAAAATTGGACTATGTAACCTGTCTTCGCACTCGTTCGGTCATCATGCCAGAATGGCCATGCAACTTAAATTTAATGTTCAAAGAAGAACACCTCGGAAAATCTAAAATGATTTTTCAGGCTATTAATTGGTTTTTTGAAAATGAAGAAGAAGGTATTATTCTATTTGACGACTGTATTCCCCGTGAAGATTTTTTTTACTACTGCGAACAACTATTGGAAAAATACAGAGATAGTGACCAAATCTTTCATATTGGAGCCAATAATTTTCAAAAACGAGATACAAAGCGAAATAAAAAACGAAATAAGAGAGGTGACGGTTCCTATTATTTTTCAGCTTATGCACACACTTGGGGTTTTGCTACCTGGCGTAATAAATGGAAAGGTTTTGATTTAAAGATGTTGGAATTGGACGGCGTTAATTTCAATAAACTTCTCACCAACTACATGAAAAAAAGTAAAGAAAAAATGTACTGGTTAAGACGATATAATATTTTACGTAAACATCAACTCAATATTTGGGAATATCAATACAATTTTCATATTTGGCACCAAGGTGGGTTGTGTATTGTTCCGAATGTAAATTTAGTAACCAACGTAGGTTTCAAAAATAGAAAAAGGAGAATTAGAAAACTAATGAAAAACACTTTCCCCATTCTTCCTATCTCACATCCTGAAAAAATAATTCAGAACAAACACGCGGATCATTATGTTTTTAAACATGTATATAACAGAGCGTTTATTAAAATTTTTGCAGATTGGATCAATGCCATGTTATTGGGAAAAGAAATCAAATTATAAAACAGTTAATTTTCTAAAATAGAACCATTAAACAATGGTTGTGATAGAAAAAATAATTTTTTATTATCAATAAAAATAATTTGTATCTTTGCACCTTGAAAAATTAAATTGAAAATTATGTCAAATACAGAAAAATTAGGCGCTAAAAAAGTTGGCAACACCAAAGAATCGAGAAATTTTATCAACAAAACTCTTACTTTTTTTACTAAATATCAAAACATAATCTACGGAATACTGATTGGTATTTTAGTTCTTATTTGTGCTATTTTAGCTTTCAATAAATTCTATTTGCAACCTAAAAACGAAAAAGCAGCTGCTTTAATCGTTACGCCTATCCAATATTTTGTACAAGGGGATTCGACTTCTTTGAATCTTGCTTTAGAAGGAGATGATGAAAACGACGGTTTTCTTACCATTGCTTCCGATTTTAAATTGACCAAAGCAGGTAATACTGCTAAGTATTATGCCGGTTTATGTTATCTGAAACTCAATGATAAAGAAGAAGCTTTAAATTATCTCTTACAATTTAAAAAGAAAGATGATATTATGTGGTACGCTTGTCAAGCTTTAATTGGGGATTTATATGATGAAAGCGGAGATTCTGGCAAAGCCATGAGATATTATCTAAAAGCCGTTAAAGGAGATGATCCTTACTTTACCCCTATTGCTCTATTCAAATTGGGACAATTATATGAAAGAGAAGGAAATTTGAAAAAAGCATTGATCGCCTATGAAAGAATAGAAAAAGATTTTTATACCGAATACGGCCGTATGGGTGTAGACAGATATGTAGAAAGAGCTAAATTAAACGAAAAATAAGAATGGGAGAAAAAAAGAAAAATCTATCCAAACTCCTCCCTTTTGAACTCTTCTCTGTAGAAAAATTAAGAATTGGTATTGTTGTCAGTGAATGGAATGACAATATTACCAATTCTCTTAAAGAGGGAGCATATCAATCGTTGATTGAACATGGAATAGAAAAGCAAAATATTACCATGTGTTCGGTTCCTGGAAGTTTTGAACTACCATCTGGTGCCGTTATGATG
>JAVWBZ010000157.1:0-4423 GCA_036649255.1 Bacteroidales bacterium | reverse complement strand
ACTTCACCGCAGGTAATTTGCTCCAATCGGATTCTTTAATCATGGTTTTTGTATTCTTATTTTGATGTCATGTACACGTTTTATTGGTTTTTCGCACATGAGATTCATTGCACAAAAAGCGGCTAAAAAATCGGCAAAAACACTTTAAATATTCCTCATTTTCTCCCATTTCTACCCCATTTTTCACCATTCCAGCATCATTCTTAAAGTAAAGTCATCTTAAATTATTTTTTACAATTTAATTTAAATCAAAAAAAGTCGGTAAAATATATTATAACAAACTAATAATCAAATTAAAAATAGAATCATACTTTTGTACATTTTAATATACCTCGATCATCACCACCAAATTTTATTTTACCCTAATCTCAATTTATTCAGTAAACATGTACAATGAAAAGCAAATTATTTCTCTTTTTGTATGCTCCTGAGCAGGTTGATTCAGGATGGGTTGTGACAAAAAATTACCATAGAAATTTAAAAAGATTGACACAAATCCGTTTAAATATATTGATATACAGTACGGGATCTTGGTGTTTTATCATTATTTCTCAGTCATCAGAAAATTTTAAATAAAATTCTGAATAAACTTTTCATCATATTATTTGTAGAATTAAGATAAAGAATAAATAATAAATATCATTTATAAAAATCAACATTATGAGAAAAATTGCCATCATCATTTTTGCCGACACAACTACCGTAGAAGATTTAGGAAGAGTAGCCAATGCTTTCGTTTTAGCCGATGAAGCCATCGAAGCCAAAGATCAATTACAAATTATTTTTGAAGGAACCGGAACCAAATGGATTGGGGAATTGGAAAACAGTGAACACAAACTTCACCATCCATATACTCAATTAAAATCTCATATCAGTGTTTGCAAATTCTGTGCAGAAGCATTTGGGGTGAAACATCATGCCGTTAAAGCCGGATTGGCTCTTCGCGATGAATATAAAGATCACCTAAGTGTTCGTACTTTATTGGTAGAAGGATACGACGTTATCACCTATTAATAAAAATATTGTTTTTATCTACATTCAAAGAAAAATGCCATCGTTATCTTACTGTTATGCACACCCACGTCCCTCCATCACAGCCGATTGTGTGATTTTAGGAATAGAAAAACATGATATCAAAATATTGCTCATCGAACGTAAGGGAGTTCCCTATCAACATTGTTGGGCGCTCCCCGGTGGTTTTTTAAATATGGATGAAACTATAGAAGAATGCGCTCGTCGTGAATTAGAAGAAGAAACCGGGTTGATTATAAATGATCTACAGCAATTGGGAGTTTTCAGCAAAATAGATCGTGATCCGAGAGAAAGAGTCATTACGGTGGCTTTTTATGCCATCACCGACGTTAAAAAAGTAACAGGTAGTGATGACGCAGCCAAAGCCCGATGGTTTTCCGTTAAAGAGCTACCACCTTTGGCTTTTGATCATCAGGAAATATTGAACAAAGCCTTATTTCGATTAGAACTTCCTTGATTTTTTGAGCATTTAGTCTTGAAACGTATTTTTTGGAAAGGATATTGCCATCAGGAACGTATCAAAGCGATTTACGATATTGAGAATATTATCAATCGCTATGGAGCTATTATTGATTTCAAAAAATTTTCTGATATGGCCCTCACTCTTTTAATTGAGGTGGATGGAGATAAAACGGAGGCGCTATATATAGAATTAAAACAGTATCTCAATATGGATGATTACAACCTTTTTCCCACTCAGCAAGAAATTTCTATTTTTTTTAACATCACTTTTTGGAAAGGCAAAGGAGATTTGGTTATTGAAACTCCGGCAGTTCCTGGTTAAGATTCATTCTAATAAGAAAAATTCAAAACGGTAATTTCCGGATAAATCCCCACACGAGCCGGTAATCCCACCGAACCAAGCCCCACATTGACATATAAATATTGAGTGCGATTTTGTTCGTTAACATATACTCCTCCCCATTCTTTATACAAGATTGACACAGGTGAAAAGTGAATTTTGCCTTTGTCAAGTCCCATTTGAAAACCATGAGTATGACCACTCAAAGTGATATCGGCGGGTAGTTTTTGCTTCTTTACTTCATTCCATATATGAGGATCATGGCTCAAAAAAATAACATAATCGTCTTGTTCAATTCCTCTAAACGTTTCTTTTATATTGCCTACATTAAAAAACATTTTTTTAGGGCTCCAGTACTCAATACCGGCAATAACAATCGAATCATTCTGATTATCCAACGGTAACTTTATAAATTCGTTTAATAATAATTTCCATCCCAATTTTTTTTGAAGATCAATCAGTTGCTTTACATCTGCTTCACGTTTTTCTTGTGTATCATAGTAAGTATAACGGGCATAATCATGATTTCCCAAGACAGAATAGATCCCTTTTTTCGCTTCTAATTTTCCTAAGATGTCCATATATTTGAACATTTCGGAGGAGCTACTTTGCACCAAATCGCCCGTAAAAAATAAAATGTCAGGTGATTGCTCATTAATCAAATCCACAATTTTTTCCACTTCTGTCGGGTCAGTCCAAGCGCCCAAATGGAGATCTGAAATTTGCACAACTTTTAATGAATTTCGTTGGAATACAGGATGTTCTGTTTTAATGTTCACCTCCTTTACCTGAAAAGCATACGCCCCATAAATCATTCCATACATCAGCAAAGCGATTCCCAACAAAAAAATGATAAGATCCACTTTCAGTACTATTTTTCTACCTTTCACAAGCTTTTTGCCGAATTTCTCCTTATTTGTTTTAAAACATAACATTATGAAAGCAATGCTGTTATACATCAATAAAATCACCGCACCAACTGCTTTCATAAGATAAAGCATAACACATACTCCGACGACATTGTAATATTGTGTACCGGCAAAACTCGTAACTCCCTTACAATTAAGTACAATCATCGTGCACACGACCGTAGCAAGAGGCAACCAATACAAAACAGTAAAAATGATGGAACCGAATCTCTTTCTCTTCTTTCTTTCCTTCTCACGAGAAAAGAGATGAAAGGTAACTACCACCCTATCCCATAAATATATATCTGCAAAAAAAAGAAGAGCAAAAAAAATGATTCTACGTTTAAGGGCAGGAATTTGATACGAAATAGTTAAGTATAAGAACAATAACAAGACTATTCCGAGGAGGGAATAAAGAAGATACTTTTTTAATATTTTATTCATAATGGATCATTTTCGTACAAGAAATATAGTAAAAAACAAAAGTGACAACTTAAACATTTTTACTATTTTTGCAATTTAATTTTTAAGGTGCAAAAATATGAAAATGTATCAAAAAATAACTTTTTGGGTATTTATTATTTTCATTTTCTCTGATTCTTATGCTCAAGAACCGGGATATCGCATTTCTTTTTCTATTGAAGGAATAGAAGATCCCGTTTTGTATCTTGAAAGTCATTATGGAAATCATTGTTTCATAATGGATAGTGCTCATGTAAAAGCAAAAAAAGAGATTTTATTCAGCAGCAAAAAAAAGGTATTGCCAGATGGAATCTACTCTTTGGCAAACAAGGCAGGAGATATTTATTTGGAATTTATCGTGGAACATGAGCGCAATTTTTCAATCTCTTCTACCTTGAAAACTCTGAAAAAAGAACGTATCATTAAAAATTCAGAAGAAAATGTTTTGTTCTTCGAGTTTCAAAAAGCAAGATCAAACAATCAAGAAGACGAAATAAATTTTCAGCAATTTATTGAAACATCACCACAATCTCTGATGGCCAAATACATTAAGGCTCAATATCTTCCGATTGAAATTCCTTCCTCTCTATTAAAAGACAGTAGTGATACGGGGTTGTATGAGCAATATAACTATCTGATTGAACATTATTTCGATCAAATTGATTTAAATGACGAACGTTTGCTTCGCACCCCCCTGCATGTAAATATAGGCAAATTTTTTACAGAAATCATTCCACAAGAGAGTGGTGTGATCGTCAGTCAGGTAAAAGATTTCATCTCCCATATTCAAAACCAAGAAGTTAAGAATTATTATTTAAGTTCACTGATTGATATTCTGGACCAAAACAATCCAGCATATGGAGCAGCTTTAGTTTATCTGTTTGATCAATATTGCCCCGATGGAACGTGTCACTGGTTAGAAGAAAACTACGCCCGCATTTTCAAGAAAAAAGTGGAACGCATACGCAAATTATTACCCGGCAGTACCATCCCGCCATTAACGGCCTACGACCTCAATCACAAAGCGATCTCCACGGCCTCTATCAACCACGATTACATTCTTTTGTGGTTCTGGGATCCCGATTGCGATCATTGTATCGAAGAAACTCCAAAATGGTTTGAATTTTACCATGAATTTAAAGACTTTTACGATTTGGAAGTATATGCCATATCCGTCACGGAGGATGAGGATCGTTGGAAAAAATTTATCGAACAACAT
>JAVWBZ010000156.1:0-4432 GCA_036649255.1 Bacteroidales bacterium | reverse complement strand
GACCGGTTGAAATGTGGGCATAATATGCACATTGAAGATGATATTTATTTAAAAGCGCTTTAAATTCTTGATAAAATTGAGGATATTTAATGGGTTGAATCGCAATATCTTCGACTACAGTAACCGGTTTTGCATCTCCTTTGACGTTTGACATGATGCCTAAACCGGCCTTCCTCAATGCCCATACTTTACTCATATCACGACCTCTTACAATTGTGTTGTGAGTTGCAATGCCGGCTTGATTTAAAGCTTCTTTGATTTGCTCAATTTTACGGTTAACTTCTTCTTCTGATTCTTCTATAATTTCGACCACTAAAATAGCGGCGGGATCTCCCTGTATAAAAAAACGGTTTTTATTTTGTGTAATATTCTCTTTCGATAAATCCAGAATCAGTTTATCAATGAGTTCAATAGAGGCCGGTTTGAAAGGGAGAATTATGATGTTTCCTTCCAATGCCGCCTCCATGCTGGCGGTTTCTACGCTAAGAAGTGCTTTGTAGGAAGGTGGAAGTGGAGTGAGTTTAATTTTAATTTCCGTGATGAAAGCCAGCGTTCCTTCCGATCCTACCAATAATGAACAGAAATTAAAAGGAGCTCCGTTTTGATTGAAAGGTTGCATTTCAGTCAATTCATCTATTGCATATCCCATACTCCTTCGTTTAATCTCTTTATCGGGAAACTCTTTTCTTATTTGATCTTGAATTTCTGGATGATCTAATAATTGATAAACAGATTGATAAATTTTTCCTTCTAAACTCTCTTCGTTACATTTTTTATGAAATTCTTCTATGGAAAGAGCTCTAAATTGAGCTTTGGAACCGTCGCTCAAGATGACCTTCATAGAGAGGATATGCTGGCGGGTACTGCCATATAACAAAGAATTGGCTCCACAAGAATTGTTCCCGCACATACCGCCTATGCGACAGCGATTAGATGTGGCGGTTTCGGGAGCAAAAAAATAACCGAGGGGAGCTACTTGTGAGTTTAGTTCATCTCGAACAACACCGGGCTGGATAATGGCATATTGTTCATTTTCATTTATCTCGATTGTTTTATTAAAATAACGGGTAGTATCAACTACAAGGCCGCTGCCTACTACTTGTCCTGCCAGCGAAGTACCTGCTGCACGGGGAATCAAAGAAATATGATATTGATTGGCAAATCGAATCAAGGTTACAATATCCTCTTCGTCTTTTGGAAAAGCAACACCAAGAGGCATTTCTTTGTAAACAGAAGCATCAGTGGCATATTGAATTTTTGAAGATAAATCATCCAATACTTCCCCTTTCAATCTATCTTTCAACTCCTTGAAAAGATCCATTCCTTTGTTCATTATTCTACAGAAACCGATTTGGCTAAATTTCTTGGCTTATCCACGTCACATCCTCTTAACAGGGCAACGTGATAGGCTAACATTTGCAAAGGTACACTGGCTACTAAGGGAGTCAGTAATTCTTCTGTTTTGGGGATTTCAATACTAAAATCCGACATTCCTTTTACAACAGTATCTCCTTCGCTTACGATAGAGATGATTTTCCCCTTTCGTGCAATCACCTCTTGAATGTTACTTACCACTTTTTCATAAGTTTCCTGTTCGGTAGCCAATACCACTACAGGCATATCTTCATCAATCAGAGCAATCGGACCGTGTTTCATTTCTGCGGATGGATAACCTTCTGCATGAATGTAAGATATTTCTTTTAATTTAAGTGCTCCTTCAAGTGCTACGGGAAAATTAACCCCTCTGCCAAGATAAATAACATTGCGTTTTTCTTTAAAATATTCGGCAATTTTTTTGATATAATCGTTTTGTTGCAAAATAGTTTCAATTTTTTGGGGAATCGATTCCAGATCGTTAACCAATTGATGATAGTAAGAGAGTGATATTTTCCCTTTTTTGCGGGCAAGGCTTAAGGCCATCAATGTGAGTACGGTTACTTGTGCCGTGAAGGCTTTGGTGGAAGCTACCCCTATTTCAGGCCCAGCATGAGTGTAAGATCCGGCATGGGTACTTCTGGCCAAGGTGGAACCTACCACGTTGCAAATTCCGATGACAGTGGCTCCTTTGCTTTTAGCCAAGTCAATGGCAGCCAACGTATCGGCGGTTTCTCCCGATTGAGAAATGACGATTAACACATCATCTTCATTGATAATGGGATTTCTATATCTGAATTCCGAAGCATATTCTACTTCAACGGGCACACGTATTAAACTTTCAAACAGATGCTCTGCCACCAATCCTGCATGCCAAGAAGTGCCACAAGCTGCAATGATGAATCTTTTGGCATTGAGCATCTTATTTTCATACTCGATGATTCCACCAAGAGAAACTACATCTTTTTTCGTATTGATTCGCCCACGCATGCTGTCGCGAATGGCTTTGGGCTGCTCGAATATTTCTTTTAGCATATAGTGTTCAAAACCACCCTTTTCCAGTTCATCCAATGTCATTTCCAACTTTTGGATGTAAGGACGTTTTTTTTCATTGTTGATATTCTTAATCTCCAATTTTTTTTCAGGATTGATTACTACTACATCTCCATCTTCTAAATAAACCACTTTTTTAGTATATTCTACAATGGGAGATCCGTCGGAACCCACAAAATATTCGTTGTTGCCCACACCGATAAGAAGCTGACTTACTTTTTTGGCTACAATAAGTTCGGTGGGATTATCGGAAGATAGAATAGATAGAGCATAAGTTCCCACTACACTAGCAAGAGCAATGCGGACAGCGTCGGCCAGGGAACCGTTTTCATTTTTATAGACATCTTGAATCAGATGTACCAATACTTCCGTATCAGTATTGCTTTTGAAATTATAACCGCGATTAATTAATTCTGTTTTTAAAGCGACATAATTTTCAATGATTCCGTTATGAATCAGAGCTAATTTTCCATCTTCGGAAACATGAGGATGTGCATTCTGATCATTGGGTTCTCCGTGAGTTGCCCAGCGAGTATGAGCAATTCCCGTGGTGCATTTGATATTCTTGTTCAAGCAGAAAGTTTCCAAGTCTGCCACTTTTCCTTGACATTTGTATAACGAAATTTTACCGTCTTGTATCAAAGCTACTCCGGCACTGTCATATCCTCTGTATTCTAATCTTTTTAACCCGTTAATCAAAATGGGATATGCTTCTTTTTTACCCGTATATGCAACAATTCCACACATAATAGCTTAGTTTATTGTTAAAAAATAATACTGTTTAATAGGTTGTATAGGACAATTCAAGACGTAATCTCTTGGTGCCGTTTATACTTGCGTTTGTCCCTCCAAAAATGAGCCTGTTGCCTTTCACACCCGAACCTTTTATTACCAAATAAATTCCGTTATTTGGTAGTTTGTTTAATATCAATTGTTGAATATAACTGGTGATTCTGAAACGGTATTCGATGGTTTTACTGTCCAAAATAGTTGGAGTTTGTATAAATTTCATCATCGGGTAAATAGGTCAGAGAACCGTCTTCTCTGATAGCTTGAAGAGCCAGAGAATAAGGAGGAAAGAAAGTTGCATCATCAGAAGAAATGTTGGAAATAACCAATTCAGCCTTGTTGATGACCACCTTGTTATCAATATCTTTGAAACTTTTGGCTATATTTGGAAATGAAATTTTAGTTCTAACTCCACAAGTAGGTTGTATATAGAGGGTTTGTTTTCCAAGGGAGGAATCTCCATTAATTACTTGCCTTTTAAAGATATCATCCGTTGATTTTTGATAATTATGAACAAAGGAGTTATATCGTATTGTACTTGATTTGCAAAGGAATGTATATTTTAAATTTTGCACGTATGTGTTATGATAATAAAGGGTAATGCTCGACAGAGAACTTCCTAAATTGGTATATAACAAACAACCGGTTCTATTTCCAGCGGATTCCGCTTTAATTAAAACACCTTTGAAAAAATTAATAAAAATGGCATTATTTTGAAGCATATTAGAGTTATTAATGAACTTTTCACCCAAACTTTTGTCTAATCTAATTCTTACATGAGCATCCACTTTGCCGGTATCCATTAAAACAGGGGTTTTGGGTCTTACATTCATTTGGTAATTGGGATTTTCTGTGAGATTAACATTATAATGGGCACTTGTACTTTGATTATAATATTGAGTGGAAGAAGAGAGAGCTTCACTAAGTTCGTACACGGAAATGCGAATAGGAGAAAGGGTGTCCCCAAAATAACCGGCACATTGCAATGTCATAACCACAGAATCTACCACTGGCCCGATACCGAAATCTACACTGCTTCCCGACAAAAAAAACTGGGAATAGATATGGGCTTCGGTTTGCCCAAATACGGGATCATTGATGATACCGAGTACATTGTTGGAAAGGTTGGTGGTGTTGATACTGTCCACAAAAAGCGAATAGGCCTTCAAAGTGGAAGTATCACTGAAATGAGTACCTAATATATTGTCTTGTAAAT
>JAVWBZ010000155.1:0-4449 GCA_036649255.1 Bacteroidales bacterium | reverse complement strand
CAACTACGATTTATTAATGGCAACCTCATCAGAAATTTCGTTTGAATTAGACCATGAAATAATTGAAAATTTAGAAAAATTAATTAAAAAACAAGGTGTTGAGTTGGATGAGTTTATTCAGGATACGTTGATTAAATTTATCAATCAAAATAATCTAATTATCGTGAAAAATACACCAATTCCTTACGACATCGTAAACAAAATTGTATCAGAAAGTGGCATTAAAGAAGTAGGAACTGCTTCTATCAGAGAAATTAAAAGACTTATCAATGACATTGAAACAGCCAGTGGGGAAAGATTTATCCGTATGGAGATGGGCATTCCCGGAATTCCAGCTTGTCAAATAGGAGTAGATGCTCAAATTCAAGCTCTTAGAAATGGAGTTGCTTCTATCTATCCTGATATTGACGGAACACCCGAATTGAAATCGGAAATGGCAAAATTTGTAAAGAATTTTATTGATTTGGATGTTTCCCCCAACTCTTGTATTCCAACGGTAGGTTCCATGATGGGAGGAATGGCCGGCTTTATTACTTTTGTACGCGCCAGAAAAGAGAGAGATACTACTCTTTTCATTGATCCCGGATTTCCTGTTCAAAAACAGCAACACAGAGTTTTAGGCCTTAAATATGAAACTTTTGATGTTTATAATTTTAGAGGAGAAAAATTAAGAGCTAAATTGGAAAATTATCTTCAAACAGGGCGTATTCATTCTATAATGTATTCAAATCCTAACAATCCTTCTTGGATTTGTTTTACTGAACAAGAACTGAAAATCATAGGTGATTTGGCCAATCAATATGACGTGTGTGTATTTGAAGATTTGGCCTATTTTGGTATGGATTTTCGCAGGGATATTTCCAAACCGGGTGTCGCTCCTTTCCAACTTTCTGTGGGTAAATATACCGACAATTATGCTTTGCTTATTTCAAGTTCAAAAGCATTCAGTTATGCCGGAGAACGTATTGGAATGCTGGTGCTTTCCGATAAACTTTTCAAAAGTAATTATCCTGATTTAATCCCCTATTTCGGAACACCGAATTTAGGTCGTGCCATTGTGTACGGTACGGTTTATGCCATTAGCTCGGGAACATCTCACTCGGCTCAATTTGCCTTGGCTGCTATATTAAAAGCTTGTAATGAAGGCTCTTATAATTATTTGAACGATGTGAAAGAGTACGGAGAGAAAGCTGCCATCATGAAAAAAATGTTTCTTGATAATGGTTTTGTTCTTGTATATGACAAAGATGAGGATAAACCTTTGGCCGACGGTTTTTATTTTACGATAGCCTATCCAGGTATGACAGGAGAAGAACTATTACAAGAATTTTTGTACTATGGAATCAGTGCGATTTCGTTGAACATTACCGGAAGCGAAAGAACTGAAGGATTGCGTGCTTGTGTTTCGTTGGTCAATCGTAATCAATTTCCGATATTGGAAGAAAGATTGAAACTTTTTAAAGATAATCATTAAAAATGTATGAAATTATACTTCTCTTTGCATAGAGGAATTTTCATGATTTTATCCTTATTACTTTGTACTTCTTGCGAATCGAAGCTCAAAGTAGTAGAAGAAAAACCACCTTGGTTTGATTATTATGAAGATTTCTCCAAAGAGAAGTATTACCAATTTTTCCAAAAAAAATTATTTTCATCATCATCGGAACAATATCCGAATATAACTTATCTTCAGGATTTTTATAAAAAAAATGAAGGGGTTCCTTTATGGACAAACGAAGGTTTTCAGGAAAACATGATCAGTAATTTGATCTCTTATCTTAAAAAATCGGAAGAACATGGTTTGTCTCCGAATATTTTTGGGTATTCCGAGCTGCTTCATTACCGGGAAATATTGAAAACGCATCAAGTTAAAAATAATGAAATGTTATATCAGATATTAACGGAGATGGAACTTTCTTTGTCTGAAGCTTATATTAAATATATTGTTTCTTTACAATATGGAGTAACCAGTCCAGTTGAGGTAAATGGCGGAAAATGGCTTTATCATACTCTTTCTCCCGATTCGTCTTTTATTGCGGGAATTTTGGAAGCTACTGACTCTCTCCATGCTTTTATTAAATCTATACAACCTCATCACAGCCAATACTTGTTGCTACAGAAAGAGTTGAGTTTATATCATGCTCTTCTTGATTCTGATTTTGTTCGTATTCCTCTCATGAAGGTAGATTCCGGTGAAATAAATCCGGCCTTTCGCTTGGTGGGAAAAAGATTACTTCTTACTCATGAAATTTTCCCTTCTTATATTCCCAATGACACTTTAAATATCGACTTGATGAATGCTGTTAATCAATTCAGAAGTCGTCATGCCATTCCAATTAGTAACCAATTGGATGAAGAAACTATTATGGCTTTAAATCTTGATTTTCAATATTATATTGATAAATTGGCGGTCAATATGGAGCGGTTACGTTGGAAAGTCATCCCGAAAAAAGAAGATCATTATATAGAGATCAATGTAGCTGATTTTATGTTACATATATATATTCAAGATACGTGTCGATTACAAACCAAAGTGTGTTGTGGTAAATCGAAAATTCCCGAAAAAGAGAAAAATGTTTTTTTAGCCTATAAGATGGAAACCCCATTTTTATATGGTGAAATCAACCAGTTGGTTTTAAATCCTGAATGGAATATTCCATATAGTATTATCAAAGAGGAATATTATGACAAACTGAAAAAAGATCCTATGAAGGTTATTAACAAAGAACATCTTTATGTTGTCAACGCCAAAACAAAACAATATGTGGAACCTGATACGATCAGTTGGAATCAAATCAAACCAAACAATATTCCATATCGTTTAATACAATCGTCGGGAAGTTACAATGCATTAGGAAAGATCAAATTTAACTTTCCTAATGCCGAGTCGGTTTATCTGCATGACACCAATAATAAAGGAGCCTTTACCAGACGAAATCGGGCGATTAGTCATGGTTGCGTGCGTGTTCAAAATCCTTATGATCTGGCTTTGATTATCTTACAATTTAATGGTTATAACGAAGAAGAATTGGAGAAAGTCAATATTTTGCTGGGGCAGGCACCTATTACAGAAATGGGAGAAGAATATCAGTTGAAAAAACAGGAACAAGAACAATCCTATTACAATCATCTTAAGGAATCGGATAAGAAATTTTATCGTAAAATGCGTCCTACCTATCTCAATTTGAAAAAGAAAATGCCTGTTTATATTGAGTATTATACCTGTTTTGCTGAGAATGGTATCATACAATATCGCCCTGACACTTATTATAAAGATAATAGGATCCTTTCTCAATTGAAAAGCAAAAATTGTGAACAACCTTAATCAATAAAGAATCATTTAAAAAAAGATCAATATGAAAAAATTAATTGTAACCCTCTTCGTAACCTTGTTGATTTGTGCAATGCAGGCACAGGATTTTGATCAATATTTTGTTGATAAAACTTTACGAATTGATTATTTACACATAGGAAACAAAGAGGTAGAAAATTTTGAAATAAAAACTTTTCATGCTGGTGGTACCTGGAACGGTACTCATCATTTTTTAGAGGCTCCCCATCGATATGGAGATGTCTTGTTTGAAGCTTTTGATGCTACCACTGGACAACTGATCTTCAGTAAAAGTTACTCCTGTTTATTTAATGAATATCGTACCACTGAACGGGGAATTCACGAAATAGGCTCCTTTGAAGAGTCTATTTTAATGCCTTTTCCGAAAAATAAGATCAAAATTGTTTTTACTACTTACAATCGCAGGCTGGAACCCACCCAATTGTATGAAGGTTTTTTTGATCCAAAGCAAACACCATATCAAGCTTTTGTAAAAGATTATAAAATAATGAATTTACACGTTGGCAATACACCCGATAAAGCATTGGATATTCTCTTTATTCCAGATGGTTATACCAAACAGGATAAAAAAGAGATGAAATATGATATGAAACGATTTGCCGACTATATTTTAAATTGTTCTCCTTTTAAAGAGAATGCTGATAAAATTAATATTCGGGCCATTGAAGGATATTCGGAAGAATCGGGCATTACCGATCCCAATAACCATATTGCCAAAACAACCCTGTTAAACAGCAGTTATAATGTGATAGACCTGGATCGTTATTTGATGTGTTTGAATGTATGGCAAATGAATGCTGTGGCAGATGATGCTCCGTATGATATAATTGTTATTGTGGCCAACAGTTCCAAATATGGAGGTGGGGGAATTTACAACTTCTATTGTACGGTTAACAATGAAGGAAAATATTCGGATTATGTGATCGTACACGAATTGGGACACTTGCTTGCCGGTTTGGGTGATGAATATTATAGTTCGGAAGTAAGTACCATGGATTTTTATCCGTCTGATGTGGAACCAGTAGAACCCAATCTTACTACTTTGGTGAATTTTGAAAGTAAATGGAAAGATTTAGTAGATACTTCTACTCCAATAC
>JAVWBZ010000154.1:2819-4497 GCA_036649255.1 Bacteroidales bacterium | reverse complement strand
GAAATGGTAAAAGTAGTAGAAGTAACAGGAACAGGAGTAAGATTGTCAGGATTGCTTCCAAAAGCACCTATGGCATATTCCCATTCTGTATCGGAAACATGACCGGGTACGAACGAAATATCAACCGTATTGCCTGTTATATTGGCTGCCGACAAAGTAGTAGGTCTGGTACAGTTAAAACCCATAATAGAAATATTATCAATTGCTCCCGGATTTCCTATATTATAGTGATCTATATTAGTCCATCTAAAATATAATCTTTTTGTTGTTCCAGTATATTCACTACCCAGAGAATATTGAAACGGAGTCCAATTTTGAGCATTACGAGCACTCAATAACAACACGGCTCCAGCCGGAACGTCAGTGGAATTAACGGGTAATGCTTTCACAAAAGCAGGATCTCCAATAAAAACATCCATGCCAATATTATAAAATTGATCACCCCCACATTGCCAATCAAAACTTAGCAGATATTCTTCATAGGAAGTAAAATGAATATCTCGATATGCCCAAACAACCGTTGGCGAATTTGGACTATAAGCATAAGTGAGTAAATGGTCATTTGTAATATATAAAGCACTATCTCCTCCCGGTGTATTATTAATAGCCGATCCCACACACCACCTATTCACAGAGGAGGAAGCAAGAAAAGTCCATTCGGAATTGATAGCCCCATTTTCAAAATCGCAAGTATAAGGAATATCGGCCGGTATTTGCGTCGTAATAATGGTTGCCTGATTAAACGGGCTATAATCACTCGTTCCACACACAGTTCTTACATATACTCTATAGTGACTGTTTACATTTAAACCTGTTACCGTATAAAATGTATCGTTTACAGGAATAGGTTGTACTTCATAAGGACTTACATTGGGCGTTACACAAACCAATTCATATGAAGAACCAGGAATAGCACCCCAAGCAACCACCGCAGAAGTTGATGTTACATCAGAAAGTGACACATTGGGAACCGACGGGCAAGAAGAACAAGTAAAAAAGAGATTAAAACCAGATTCTTCACAATTGATATCATTGGTATAAAATTTTAATGTAAAAGGGCCCGCCATCGAATATAACGGAGGTAAAGAACCTATTCCCGTACAGGTATACAGTAGCAACCCATTGGTATCAGCTCCTTCATAAATGTATAAGAAATCTACATTTTCTTCCAATGCATAGTTGCCCGTTACCGATAATTTAGATCCAGGTTGCATGGTATCCGAATAAACAACAAGTATGGAATTATTCACATTACAACTATAAGGATTAACCATACCGCCATCATCAAAAACACTCCCGGAACAGGTATAAAATACAGAACTACCTGTAACAGGCATGTTCATTGAATTTTGCGCCATCCCTGAAAAGAGCCCTAGGAACAAGCAAGCAAAAAGTAAAAAATAGGTCTTTTTCATATTATAACAATTTTGATTAATAATAAGGTGCAAATATACTAAATCTTCATTAAAGTAAATTAAAAAAAGGAGGTTGTCAAAAAGACAACCTCCTTCAAATAAACGAGAATAGTAATAATTATCTTTTAATGATTCTAAAGATAGCTGCACGATGTTCTTCTCTACTTCCTTCTGGAATATTCTTTTTGTTTTCCGGATCTTTAGCAGTATAAGAAGCTGTTTGAATTTGATTAGCAGGAACTCCTCTTTCAATGAAAAGTTGT
>JAVWBZ010000154.1:0-2809 GCA_036649255.1 Bacteroidales bacterium | reverse complement strand
ATTTTATCAGCTCTTCTTTGAGCAAGTTCTCTGTTATGATTTTCTGATCCCAAGTCGCAAGTATAACCTTCCACAACCAATTCAAATGAAGGATTATTCTTCATAATTTGAACGGTTTTGGCAATGTTGTCATCTTTATCGGAAACTTTAGGAACATCTTTATCCAAATCAAATAAAATTTTGGTATTGGAAAGAGCTTCGGCTAATTGTCTCAATTGGTTTTGATCTTGTTTAGATAAAGCTTTCTTAGAAGCAATAGTATCTGCATTGGTTAAATCGTCACATACAGGAACAATATACACATATTCCGTATTTTTAATGATGATAGGTTCATTAGATTTTTTCATCATCTCTTCCATATATTGACGTTTAAGTTCTTGCATTGATTTTTGGTTGAGCGAGGAACATGGTTTAAGATGAACTCCCACTTTAAGACCTACCTGTAAAAGATGCCATTTGGTTTTATCAATTTTCATTTTTTCAAAATCAGTTCCCAAAGTACCATTGAAAAGAACTTCTTGATTATTTTCATAGGTGATAAAATCCGTTTTTTGTTTCGGAAGAATATCTAAAAAACCATAACTACAATAAGCTCCTACATAAAAGTCAACTTTAGGTCCCATTGTAAAAAGGCCACCAAAATCAGCTTGTAAGTCAATAGAACATTTCATTTTAGATTTTTCAGATTTACCAGTATATTGATATGTTCCGAAATGGTTAGGCATATTTTGATACAATGCATCCGTATAAGCTTCATAACCTGAAGTTACAATTTCACCATCGCCTTTATATTTATTACCAGCTGCGATGGGGAAATAACCTTTCACGCCCAATGCAGCATAAATACCGGCTTTACCATTGAATTTATGTTCAAATTGTGCTTGTAAGGGTATTTCAATAGCATAAATAGATTGATTTTCAACTAAACCATTGGCATGATAGTTTAAATCATAACCTTCGGGACCACCAAAATTAGGATCAGCCCAATTTGCAACAGTACCTGCAAAATTGAAACTTGCTTTCGCACTGGTTTTTTGAAGACCAATACCCAAACCTAAGCCCCAATGTTGGTTAAAGAAATAAGCATATTGAATTTCTAGGATAGAACCCAATGAATAATTTTGTTTTACATTAGGCATTCTATTATAGATATTATTCGTCATCGCGCCGCCCAAATGAACATTAATACGGTGATGGCAAACAGCTGCTTTTGTAGTATCTTTTCCAGATTTATCCGAAGCGGGAGCCGTTTGACTGGTTACAGTCTTCGGATTTTTATTTTCATTTTTTACCTCTTGGGCATAAGTGGCAAACATTGAGAAAATAAGACTGATTATAATTAAATTCTTTTTCATAATATATTATTTTTTTTTGTTCGTTATTAATTATATTTATTTCATCCCTTCCGTTAGCGACTCCATTAAGAAGCCGCTAACAAGGGGAATTCATATTATTTTACGATAATGAATTTAACAGTCTTGATTTCATTAGTTCCTGTCAAAATACGTCCAAAATAGGTACCTTGAGCTACAAAACCACTTACTTTCGTTACGGGCTGAACTGAATTAATACGTTGTACCAGTCCACCTTTCATATCAAAGATGTCAAGTAATGCACCGTTCAATTCTTCTTCAGTTAGATCAAGTTCAATAGTAATTTCTTGGTAAGTTTTAGCAGGAACAGGATATACTTTAACTGCTTTCGTATCAGCTGAAGCAAAGTCACAAGTCATGTATTCGATCATATTACCAGTTGCAAGATCTTGTGCAATCAATCTAACTGAATAGAATCCACTCAATCCACCAACTTCTTGATAATATTGTCCAGTGGCACCAGGAATCATTTCACCATTTCTATACCATTGATAAGATACGAATTTATATCCATCAATATTGTTATTCACAACGACTACATCATCCCAACGTTGCTCTATGATATTTTTACCATATTGTGCAGTTGCAAATTGATTACTGAATAGTGTTCTTACTGTAATGTCATAAGAACATTCATCGATCTTAATTCTAACAGCATAGTTACCAGGAGTTTGAGGAGCTGAGAATTCTAAGTAATAACCTGATTCTGCATTTCCAGCAACATCACCTGAGAAGTTAAACACACTATAATCAGTATTTAGATATTCAGCAGTAAATGTACCAGCAGTACCTGAAATTACAGTAAACGGTATTCTTACAACAGCATTTCCGTTTTCATCACTTTCACCACATTCAGTAGCATAAATACCTTCTGTAAATTGGATATTAGATACATTCACAATAGCAGCATCCAAATCACTTACAACAGCTTCGCATCCGTTAGCATCTTTCAAATAAATGATTCTATAGATAGACGTTCTATCAGGTACTACACTATAAGTATAAGTAGTAAGATTTGTATTGATAGTTTGATATTCACCTGTAGTTTCATTCTTAACAATGAAAGAGAAAGGAGCCCTACCGGTTAAGGTAATAACAAGATGTGCAATTTGTTGATAATCGTTAGAACAAATTGTCATACCGTCACCTGAAGTAAAGGTAGCAGTAGGACGAGGATTAACCGTAACTTGAGTAGTATGATCGGAAAGATTACATCCTGAACCTAATTGACCTTCGTAACGTGCAATGAATTGGTAATAGCCTGCCAATTCAGGAGTATAATGTACATTAGTACCTCCTAAAGAAATAGATTGTGCCGTACCATTTTCATAAGCATAATACCATTTTACGATTCCATTGGTATTACCTGCATGATCCATAACACCACCTTGTACAGTAGCATTAAGCGTAAGCTCTTCTCCATGGCATACCATTGT
>JAVWBZ010000153.1:0-4520 GCA_036649255.1 Bacteroidales bacterium | reverse complement strand
ATTGTTCCAGCTTTTTTTACGGTTCCGTTGCTAAAAGTAATATCAGCGCCAATAGACTGACAAGCATCTTCTATGACATATAACCGATGTTTTTCAGCAATTCGCATAATCTCTTCCATATTACAACATTGCCCAAAAAGATGAACCGGCACAATAGCTTTGGTTTTGGGTGTGATGGCTTTTTCAACCTGGGTAACGTCCATGTTAAAAGTATCTCGTTCCACATCCACAAACACAGGAGTAAGTCCCAAAAGACCCACTACTTCAACAGTTGCAATAAAAGTAAAAGGAGTGCTAATAACCTCATCTCCGGGTTGAAGACCCAATGCCATCATGGCAATTTGCAACGCATCGGTTCCGTTTCCGCAAGGAATAACATGTTTTATTTTTAAATAATGTTCTAAGCTATTTTGAAATTCTTTGACAGCCGGCCCATTTATAAAACCGGAAGATTCAATAACTTCCAATATTTTTTGATCGACTTCGGGTTTGATTTTTTGGTATTGACTCTTTAGATCAACCATTTGAATGGGTTTCATGCGTTCGAATTTTAAGGATGCAAAATTAAGAACAATTATGAATTATAAATTATCTATTATGAATTATTAAGATTTTTCTATACATCGAATCAAATTTAAAAACAAGAGACCCACATTCGATTACCCTTTACTTTGTGAAGATTCATCCTCCATCGGGTGGTCTTTATTTTATTAAAGAGGATGCTAAACCGGAAATAGAATTCAGAATATGCCCAATTTTTCCTCATTATCTTAAAAAAATATTATTTATTTTGGGGGGCTCCCTCCGCCTCTTGGTTTCATGGCTTTTATCTTCCACTATCTTTATTTTCCCCTTTTCTTTCATTCAATCAACATTTTACTTCCGTCTCCGGGCCGGGCTGTCCGTTATACTCCTCGCCGCTTTGCAGCTGCGGGGTATCACTTCCATCCCTGCCCCGGCGGCTTGGACATGCTACCCGAAATAAATTCGGGCACAACTCCACAACACCTTCTCTGATTTGCCATAACAAAAAGCTATTGCGACAAACACATCTCAAATGAATACATAATTACGTTGCTCTATCTGGCTTATCCAGGTTCGATTTATCTTTTTAAGGAACCTTCTTCGAGATAAAACATAATAATGTTTATTTTTGTGGCATAAAACTACATAAACATGCAGGAAAAAATAATCGGAATCATGGGTGCTATGCCCGAAGAGACAGCTGGAGTAGTAACGTTACTGAAAAACAGGAAAGAAACTTCCACCGGTATGAGAACTTATTATGAAGGCGAGATCAATGGAATAAAAAGTGTAGTGGTCTTTTCCCGCTGGGGAAAAGTGGCTGCCGCTACCACCGCTACAGTCTTAATCAACCAATTTAAAGTCACCGAAATTATATTTTGTGGAGTAGCTGGAGCATTGGCTCCCGACCTTAAAGTAGGAGACATCGTGGTGGGAAAGCAATTCATACAACATGACATGGATTCACGTCCCATCTTAAAACAGTACGAATTGCCATTTATCAAGAAAACTTTTATTGAATGTCGGATTGAGCAATTGGAAAGAGCAACCAAAGCAGTTGAGCAATTGTTAGATCCTGAAAATTTACACAACTCTTTCCTCCCTGAAGAATTGGCTGCCTTTCAAATTACCAATCCCAAAATGAGGGTAGGTGACATTGCCAGCGGAGATCAATTCTTTGCCAATACCGAACAAAAAGAGGCCTTACTTCACCATCTACCCACCATTAGTTGTGTAGAGATGGAAGGAGCTGCTGTAGCGCAAGTTTGTTACGAATATGATATTCCCTTAACAGTAATCCGTACCATTTCGGATTCTGCCGACGAACAATCGCCTCTTGATTTTCCTTCCTTTCTCAAAAAAATTGCCAGCCAATATTCTATGAGAATTATTGAAAATATTTATCAAAATCAATAGGATCATTACTTAAAATGAAATTGTCTTGGATTTAGGTTCATCATATACTTCCAAATTACTTAATTGTTTCCCTTTCATATCAAATCGAAGGAACGTAATTCGGGTATGGATCCCATATTTTCCGGCAGCACCGGGATTGATAAAAAGTAAGTTATTTTTTTCATCTTGCATCACTCTTAAAATATGTGAATGACCTGCTACAAAAATAGTTGGCTTCTCTTCATGTATTATTTTCAAAGCAAGAGGTTCGTACTTTCCAGGTTTACCTACAATATGCATCAATGCTATTTTATGCTCTTCAAGATTGAAAATCTTATATTCAGAAGTAAGGCTGCGAATGTCCCAATCGTCGCAATTTCCATAAACAGCCCTGGTTGGTGCAATGAGGGCCAACTCATCCAGAATACTGCTATTGCCAATATCTCCTGCATGCCAGATCTCGTCACACTCTTTGAAAAAAGAATACACATTGGGATGTAAATAACAATGCGTATCAGACAGAATCCCTATTTTCATTTTTCATTCAATCTTTGTTTCACTACTTCAAAAAGCACAATGCCAGTTGCTACCGAAACATTAAGCGATTTGATGGTCCCCACCATCGGAATGCTAACGGCATCTTGGCATATTCGTTGATAATCCCACGCAATTCCCTCATACTCATTTCCCATAATGAGACACACTGGTTTTGTAAAATCTTTTTCATAATGAAAATGAGGCGCTTTTTCAGTTACTGCTACGATTTCCACACCGGAATCTTTTAAATAATCAATGACTTCCACTAAATTCGAATGACGACACACCGGGATTTTATGTAAAGCTCCCGCCGAACTTTTAACGGCATCTTCATTTAATTGGGCGCCTCCCTTTAAAGGAAGGATAATGGCATCTACTCCGGCACATTCGGCAGAACGGGCAATGGCCCCAATATTGCGTACATCGGTAATTTTATCCAATATCAGTAAAAACGGAGTTTTACCAATTTCATAAAGTTGAGGCAAGATATCAAAAATACTATAATATTCAATAGAAGAAATAAAAGCCACAACTCCCTGGTGGTTTCCACGGGTAAATTTATTTAATCTTTCTGCTGGCACATACTGAAAAGGAACTTTATATTGTCTTACATGATAAAAAAGGTCTTTAAAAAGTTCGCCTTGCAAACCTCTTTGTAACAATACTTTATCTATTGTTTTGCCACTCTCCATCGCCTCCATGACCGGGCGAATACCATAAATAATATTCTCTTGTATCATCCTTTTGATTATTGAAGATGCAAAGGTACTACTTTTTTAGAGATGTTTCCATAACCATTTCATTCGTATGGTAACAATATTTTCTTTCTATAGATTCAAAAAGATTAATTTTAATTCTTTCTTCTCTTCTATAAAAAATCTTCGTATAAAAATAATAAAGCCTGGGGAAATTTTAACCAACTGAAAAATAATATTATAGAGATCTTCCATTTTTTATTGAAAAGATAAGATAAATGATGTAATATGATAAGATTATGTGAAAGTTTTACCGGAAATTCATGATTAAAAATAAAAATTCGGTTGAGGAGCTTCGAAGCTTTTCGACATGAAAAAAATTCCGTAAATTTGCAGCTCAAAAAAAGATCTCGTCTCACATGAAAATTATTAACGGTTCAGCACTGGCTAAAAAGATTAAATCGGTTTTAGCTATTGAAGTAGAATTTTTAAAATCAAAGCACAATCGTGCTCCCAAATTATCCATTATATTGGTAGGCGACGACCCAGCCAATATGAGCTATGTAAAAAGCAAAGGCAAGTCATGCAGTGAAGTAGGCATGGAAAGTGATCTTCGTTTTTTACCTTCTGCCACTTCACAACAAGAATTATTGGAGATCATACAATTGCTTAACGAAGACGATAGTATTGATGGAATTTTGGTACAATTACCTTTACCCAAACACATTGACAAGAATATCATCCTCAATGCTATTGATTATCGGAAAGATGTGGATGGATTGCATCCTATGAATATTGGATTGCTCAATACCACCGAAAATGGCATCATCCCTTGTACTCCAAAAGGAATATTATCTTTACTAAAATCCGAAAATATTGACATTGCGGGGAAACACGTTGTTATTATCGGACGTAGTAATTTAGTAGGAAAACCAATGGCTCAATTAATGTTGCGCGAAAATGCTTCCGTCACAGTTTGTCACTCCAAGACTCGTAATCTGGCTTCCCTTACCCGCCAAGGCGAAATTTTAATTGTAGCCATCGGATGCCCCAATTTGATCAACGCTGACATGCTTCGACCGGGAGCCGTGGTGATTGATGTGGGAATTAACAGCGTAAACGGAAAATTGGTAGGCGATGTGTATAATAGCATTGACGTTCCAAGTATTGAAAAAATAGCATCAGCCATCACGCCTGTTCCAGGTGGCGTAGGCCCCATGACCATTGCATCCCTGCTGGAAAACACTTTTGAAGCTTATAAAAAAAAGGAATGGGAAGCGTAGTGTTTTTCCATTATTTAGCATAGTATTCAATCGCTTCCAAAATAGCTTTGGTGCAAACTGGACAAAAAGAGTCGTATAATTTGTC
>JAVWBZ010000152.1:0-4563 GCA_036649255.1 Bacteroidales bacterium | reverse complement strand
TTCATTTCAGATAAAAGATCGAGCTGGATTTCTTGAATATGTGCAAGTCTTTCCCATTGATGTGATAAAAGATGATCCATTTTTTCATGTAAAATTCTGATTTCCAGTTCCGATTTAAGATTGACCATGTAGTCATTTTTAGAACGTTCCCGATCCTTTTCTTCCTGTCGGTTCTGACTCATCATAATAACCGGAGCCTGAATGGCGGCCAAACAAGACAATATCAAATTCAACAAAATAAAAGGATAGGGATCGAAACCTTTATTCATCAGCCAATATACATTGACAAGAATCCAGAACAAAATAAAAAGTCCAAAAGCAATAATAAAAGTCCAACTCCCTCCAAAGGAAGCCACTTTATCAGCTATCCTTTGGCCAACAGTTAATTGCTGATTTTCTTGATCGTCAATATTATCTGATATAATCTCATGATTATTAATGGAGGAGACCACAGTCTTTTCGGCATCTGTCAGTTTACCTACTTCTTTGGTAAGATACTCAGACAGTGCCTTTTCTTTGTAAAAATTAAATTCACTTTTTGATAGATTGCTTTCGTGTGAAAATTGAGGATGATCTTTTTGAATGACATCCAAAATAGAGTGCCGTATTGATTTAGCCGAAATTTTCTCCGTAATTGGAAATTCAGTATTGGAAACATCACTACGAAAAGTTTTCATGGGTTGTATTTTCATCATTACATGATCTAATTCATTATTACTCTTTAGGCTTACTATTTCTAAGGATTATTAAACCGTTTGACAGTATTAATAATCATTTGCAAATGTAATAAAAATAGAATGCAGTTTTAGTCAATCATAAAAGATTCAAGATATTGTTTCTAACTACTACTGTCCGATAAAAAAAATTGATGAATTTACCACAAAAGGGGCTGTCTAACAATAACTAAAAGTTAGGCAAATTTATTTTTAGAAGAATTTGAAATGAAAGTTGCAACAATGGAATGAAAAGATCAAAAGAAAAATGAATTGTAAAAAAAGACAATCCAAAATAACCAAAAATAGTTAAAAATGCGATTAAAAAAACGCTCATCAATTAAAAAGCACTCATCAATTTCTTGACAAGTGCTTGATTTTAGGAGTGTCCTCGCGGGGGCTCGAACCCCGGACCCATTGATTAAGAGTCAATTGCTCTACCTACTGAGCTACGAAGACTTTTCGAGCGGCAAAAATACAAAAAAATATAGAAAAGTAACCCAAGAACAAACATTTTTTATTTTTGCATGTTGAAAAATATTATCGTCCTCTTTTTTAAATCTTACATAGTATTCATTAAAACTAACCTTATGAGAAAATATACTATTTTTCTATTGCTATCGTTACTTTCTGTTCTCTTTCCTACTATTTTAAAAGCTGTTAGTGCCTACCCTTATCCTATCGTATATACTCAACCCAACGGTGATACTTTAACCGTTACTTTAAAAGGAGATGAATTTCTGAAGTTTGCCGTCACACCCGATGGTTTTACTTTGCTACGAGATTCCGAAAATTATTTTGCGTATGCTCAACTTAATAAAAATGGTGATATTGAACCTTCCATATTCAAAGCCAAGGCTATTTCTCTGAGGAGTAAAGAAGAAATGGATTTTTTGCGGAGTATCCCTAAGAATTTAACTTTTAGCGATTCTCAAATTAGTATTGTCAAACAAGTAAAAAAAATCACAGAACTTGATAGAAATGCTTCACGTTCTTTTCCTACCATAGGAAACAGGAAACTATTATGTATTTTGATGGAATACCCCGATAAACCTTTCCAAAAAACACAGGCCGATTTCGATGCACTATTCAATCAAATAAATTATACCACCAATGGGGCCACCGGTAGTGTAAAAGATTATTTTTTAGAAGCTTCCTATAATCAATTAAATTTAACCATAGATGTAGTAGGGCCCTTTATTTCCGATTATGATTATGCCCACTACGGCAAGGATACATCTGGTGGAATGGATTATTTTGCCAGAGATTTAATTTATGAAGCGGTTGACAAAGCAGATCCTGTTGTAAATTATGCTGACTATGATAATGATAATGATGGGACGGTAGATGGAATCTATGTCATTTTTGCCGGATACGGACAAGAATCAGGAGCCGATGCCAATGCAATATGGTCGCATGCCTGGTCTATTTTTGCTTACGCTGACGGGAAAGAGATATTGAAATATTCTTGTTCACCCGAATTACGAGGTATTATCGGAAGTAATATTACATATATAGGAGTGATCTGTCATGAATTTGGTCATGTATTAGGAGCTCCCGATTATTATGATACCAATTATGGAACAGGTGGATCTTACAGTGGAACAGGTAATTGGGATTTACAAGCCAGTGGAAGTTGGAATAATGGAGGAAAAACACCTCCCCACCCCAATCCCCGTACTAAAATTGACATTTATCATTGGGCTACCGCGACTGTATTGTCGACCCCCGCAACAATCTCCTTAAATCCTGCCTATCTGTACAATAATACTTTTTACCAAATTAATACAAACACTTCTGGAGAATATTATCTCATAGAAAATAGGCAAAAACGGGGTTTTGACTCTTACATTCCGGGACATGGGTTGATTATTTATCATGCTCATTCCAGCATTCCCTATTATGATTTAAACTCTACTCACCCCCAACGATTTTATCCTGTTGCTGCCAATGCGCCCAGCGCTATTCCAACCAGCACTTCCACCTCTTACGGTACCATTAACAGCGCCTCTTGTCCCTTTCCGGGCACCAACAACGAAACTTCTTTCTCAGACACCACTATTCCCGCCATGCAATCATGGACTGGAATAAATACAAACAAACCCATCACCAATATCAATGAAATTAATGGGATTATTACATTTGATTTTATGGGCGGAGCAGTGAACAATCCTTCTAATTTCATCATCAACTCTATCTCTGCCACATCAATCAATTTATCATGGACTCAATATTTAAATCAAGACATTTTACTGTTGTATTCAACTTCTCCCATAACAGATGTTCCAGAGGCTATCAATTATAGCACCGGTACTATATTGGCTAACGGGGCCATCGTATTGTATAACGGTAACAGTAACTCTTTCAATCATCTTAACCTAACACCGAATACAACCTACTATTATAAAATATTTTCAAAAACCAGTGCCGGTCCGAGTTGGTCAATTGGAACAATCCTTAACGGAACAACACCTTGTAATAAAGTAAGTGCTTTACCTTATTACCAAGATTTTGACAACGGGGGAAATTTTCCTGTCTGTTTTACACAACAATACGAACAAGGACATACAAACTGGCAATTAGGCAATTATTTTGGAACAACGACCAATTACTTCATTGAATTAGGCGATTATGGTGATGATGGGATAACCAAATTGATTTTCCCCACTTTCGATTTCACATCCAATCTCGCCAATAGCGTTAATTTAAGTTTTTATTATGTCAGTAATGGAACTTCAGACCATCCGAGCATTTTAAAAATTTATTACAAAAACAGTGTTTCCGGCAGTTGGAACTTACTTACTACTTACAATACTTCCTATAACGGAACAAAAATCGTTACACTACCTAATTTATCATCCTATTATCAAATTGCATTTGAAGGAAAAGCTTATTATCAAATTTTAATAGATGACATTGAGATTCAAGCCATTTCTTCGGGTAATTCAACAGTCAATACTTTATCAGCCACCGAAATAACCGATTCTTCTGCTATAATAAATGCAATGATACAACGAGGTTTAGATACCATCAGTGAAGCGGGTTTCTATTTTCAAACGGCAGGAAGTTTAAATTGGGAATATTCCTATCGTCCATATTATCTTAACAATTATAGTCTTTTTATAGGAGATCTATCGCCAAACACTACCTATTATTACAAGGCCTATATTAAAACATCAAATAACAACATCTTTTTTGGGGAGACCGTATCTTTCACAACTAATAACCATTTTATCCCACCCACTGTCTCCACCATAACAGCAACCAATATTACTCAAACCGCAGCGACCTTGAATGGTAGTTTTATGGTTGGGTCGGAAAATATCACCGCCAAAGGATTTGAATGGAAAACAGCAACTAGTAGAATTTGGAATACAGTCAACGTAACTTCACCCGGAGAAACTTTGAATTATGATCTTACTGGACTTACCATTCATCAAACCTATCGTTTCAGAGCTTATATGCAAACCATTTCCGGAGTTTTCTACGGCGACAGTTTGGATTTTGCCACCTTGGGACACACGTCCCCAACCGTTTTAACAACAACAGCAACAGAAATTACCCAAACTTCTGCCATCCTCAATGGAAGTTTTACTCCCGGAACGGAAAGCATTACCACCAAAGGATTCGAGTGGAAAACAACAACTAGTGGAACTTGGAATACGGTTTATGTAGCAACACAAGGTAATGTTTTAAATTATGATCTTACTGAACTGAATATCAATCAAAATTATCACTTTAGAGCATTTGTGCAAACAGCGTCTGGGATTTATCATGGCGACAGTTTGAACTTTACTACTTCTCCACACACGTCGCCAATCGTTTTAACAACAACTGCAACAGAAATTAC
>JAVWBZ010000151.1:0-4614 GCA_036649255.1 Bacteroidales bacterium | reverse complement strand
CCATGGGCCCAAAACCGGTGGTGATTCCGTAAATGAGTTTATCCTCGCTGAATGAAACTAAAAACCGATAACTTTCGGCAACTCGTTTCATTGCTGGCTTGCTGAGTTCTATTTGTTCATTTTTAAATACTATATTTTGATATTCGATAATATCAAGATCGTCTACTATAATGCTCATAATTAGTCTGTTATTGTTGAAAATTCTTCTAATTAATTATTTGCAAAAATACACGTTTTTTTGAAATTTGTACCTGTAATTTTAAAAAAAGAAAATATCTCAATATTTTAATTCATTAAAAATATGTACTTTTGCAACCTTTTAAATGCAAAATTAAGTTGACAATGCGTAATTTTTTTGTTTCAATATTTCATTTTTTTAATAAAAATAAGGTGTTGATGTTCCTTTTATTGGCATTTTTCCTGTTTTTTATTTTCTATTTTGCTCCTAAATTGAAAATGGAGGAAGATATTTTAAGTGTAATTCCTAAAAGTGAGCAAACCGATAAAATAGGATTTGTATATCGTAACCTTAATTCGTCCGATAAGATTTTTCTTCAACTATCAATGGATAGTACAACGGAGGCCAATCCGGAGCTGTTAATAGAAAATGCGGACCGGTTTGTCGATTCCCTATCTGCTCGCCAAAAGTCGTTATTTATTGAAGATATTTTTTATAAAGTAGATGAAAGCCAATATCTTGAAGTTTTGAATTTTATTACTGACAATATCCCCTATTTTATTGAAGAAGAGGATTATAAAAAAATAGATTCGCAATTAACGAAAGAGAATATAGCACTGGTTTTGGCGCAAAATAAAAACTTGCTTTTTTCTCCGATGGGAATGTTTTATCGTCAATCTATCGTAAAAGATCCTTTTCATTTGACTGTACCAGTGTTGAAAAAATTGAGTGATTTTAAATTGGATACTCATTATGAAAATTATAATGGTTATCTTTTTTCAGAAGATTTGAAATCATTATTTATTTTTATTACACCTATTTTTTCTTCCAGTGATACCTATCACAATAGTGTCTTGGTGGAAGGGTTGGATCAGGTGATTGATCAACAAGAAGTCAAGCGCAACGAAGACAAAGTGGAAGTTACCTATTTTGGAGCGGCAGCAGTGGCGGTGGCCAATGCCCAGCAAATTAAACAGGATAGTGTATACTCAATTGTCATTGCGATTGTGTTAATTGTGATACTATTAGGTTTCTACTTTAGAAATCTTCGTTCTGTTTTACTGCTGTTGTTGCCAGTGGCATTTGGGTTGGGATTGGCCTTGGCGGCTCTCTTTCTGATTAAAGGTACTATATCGGCTATTGCTATTGGTACGGGGTCTATTATTTTGGGCATTGCCATTGATTATTCGCTCCATTTTCTGATCCATCTGCGACAGGAACCTTCTGTAGAAAAAACCATTAAAGAGATTTCTTTCCCTTTGTTGGTGGGGAGCACAACGACCATCGCCGCTTTTCTTTCCCTGATTTTTCTTAAATCGGAATTATTGGAAGATTTTGGACTGTTTGCTTCGTTTTCCCTGATCGGAACTATTATCTTTACCCTTGTTTTTTTACCTCATCTGGTCAAAAATAAAAGTAACCAAATAGGAGTAACCAATACCGTTTGGAATCGAATTGCCGATTATTCGTTCGAAAATAATAAAATCGTCGTCATCGGGATTCTAATCGGTACCGTCATCCTTCTCTTTTTTGCTAAAAAAGTACGATTTGAAGATGATATGAATAAAATCAACTACATGACGGAAGCACAACGGGAGGCTTTTAAACAGTTGAGCGGCACGACTACTCTTTCGAAACAACTTACCTATTGTGTTGCGGAAGGGGCTACCATGGAAGATGCTTTACAACAATATGAACAGTTGCTGCCTACTATGGATAGCTTGTCAAAAAATGGTTTTATTTTTAATAATAAAGGAATCACGCCTTTTTTGCCTTCCAAAAAGCTACAAAAAGAAAAATTGGACAGATGGAATGACTTTTGGGCGGAACGGAAGGGATTGGTACGGGATTTATTGACGGAAGAAGGTGCGAAAATTGGTTTTAAACCGGATGCTTTTAAGGATTTTTACGATCTTCTTGACCGACCATTTAAGGTGGAATCGCCCGATTATTTTATGCTGTTGCAGGGAGCATTCCTCAAAGAGTTTATGATTGAAAAGGAGGGACGTTCGGCGATCCTTACCCTGTTGTATTCTACTCCGGAACATGCTTCCAAAATAGAAAAAGTACTTTCGCAAACGGAAAATACTTTTTGCTTTAATACTAAAACTTTGACACAAAATATGTTGAGCGAACTTTCGTTTGATTTTAATTATCTTTTATGGATATGTGGATTGGTTGTACTGCTGTTTCTTCTTATTTCTTTTGGAAGAGTGGAAATTACCTTTATCACTTTCTTGCCCATGTGCGTGGCTTTTACCTGGATATTGGGATTAATGGGGATGTTTGATATACGTTTTAATATTATCAATATCATTTTGGCTACCTTCATCTTTGGAATTGGAGATGATTATAGTATTTTTATCATGGAAGGATTGATGTATGAATATACATACGGAAAAAAAATGCTTTCTACTTATAAAACGGCGGTGATTCTTTCGGCCGTTACCATGCTGATCGGAATAGGATCGTTAATTGTGGCCAAACATCCGGCAATGTTCTCGTTGGCACAGGTCACCATTATTGGAATGATTTCGGTAGCTGTTATTACCTATACTGTTTCTCCTTTCTTGTTTAGATGGTTAACTACACAAAAAGGAAAAAAACGTATCATGCCTGTTACACTGTGGAATTTGCTAAAAACGGTAGTTTCGTTTCTTGTTTTTATGATCGGCTCTATTGCCTTGACGTTGATCGGTTTTTTCTTATTGACGATAGGAGGGAAAACGGCCAAACACAAACTGCAATTTCACCGATGTCTGAGCTTTACCTTTGCTCTATTGGCAAAGATGATGCTGCAAGTTAAACATCGTGTGATCAATGAATATAGGGAAAATTTTGAAACCCCCGGAATCATCATAGCCAATCATCAATCTCATATTGACTTGATGTATTTGCTGATGCTCTCTCCTAAAATTATTTGCTTGACCAATCGCTGGGTCTGGAATTCTCCTTTTTATGGTTGGATTTTACGTTATGCCGATTATTTTCCTGTTTACAACGGATTAGAAGATCATGTTGACGAACTCAACAAAGCGGTAAAGAATGGCTATTCCATTTTGATTTTCCCTGAAGGAACTCGTTCCAGTGATTGTTCTATTTTACGTTTTCATAAAGGCGCTTTTTATTTGGCTGAAAAATTGCAATTGGATATTATTCCGGTGCTGATTCACGGAATTGGGCATGTGTTGCCTAAAACCGAATTTATGATAAGAAAGGGAGAGATTACCGTAAAAATTTTAAATAGAATTAAACCCGATGATCCCTGTATAGGTGAAGAAAATTATCAAACAGCCAAGAATATTAGAGCTCTTTATTATCAAGAATATTCAAAGATGATCAAAACAAATGAAAATGGAGAATATTTTCGTGATTTAGTCTATCATAATTATATTTATAAAGGCAGAGAAGTAGAATGCCATGTTCGTAAGAAATTGTCCGATATCAACCATATCAATGCTTTTATTTCAAATCTTCCCGACGAGGGAGTCTATTTGATGGAAAATTGCGGATATGGAGAATTGGCCCTTTTGTCGGCACTGGTAAAGAAAAAACTGCATATTGTGGCGACTGACCCAGATGAAGAAAAATTGGCCTTGGCTCTTCATTGCCAATCGGTTCCCCCTAATTTAGAATATCAATTACAGTCAGTGGAACAACCATCGTAATCTTTGTTTGAGTACCTGAACGAGAAAAAAACATTTGTTTATCCTCATTGTCATATTCTGTATTTAATTTCTCTTTAGATGCCAGAAAGAGGTTTGATTTTTTAAATACTGATATCCGGTAAAGATTGTGTAAAATATACAATTACTTCTTTTACAATTTTTTATATGATTCTTTGTGTAAAAAATCGAAGAGTTTGTATATTTTAAGAAGAATGATGTTTTTAAACTTTTTTATTTTTTTAAAATTAAATTAGTAAAAAAAATGAGAACCTATCTTTTTTAAATTGATTCATTCCTTTCTTGATAAGACTTCTTTTATGAATGTAGTTCCTTTAAAATTAGATAAATACCTCTTTATCTTGTCGGGTGATTTAAAAAATTAACTATTCTATAATTTTTGTAAAATTTGGATAGAAGATGATTTTTTTGAGATAACCTTTCATTGAGACTTTGCATAATGGTAAATATTTGTATTTTTGCAAATCTAAAATGATGTTGATAAATGAAAAAACTTCAATTTATTTTTGGATGATGATATCCAAAAAATAAAAATGACTTGTTTGAGCCATCATGTAAAGATGATTTTTTAGAATTAAAAACAGATGAATACTAAGTACGATATCATTATAATCGGAAGTGGATTGGGGGGGTTGATAACGGGTTATATTCTTGCTAAAAACGGTTATAAAGTGATGGTATTAGAAAAAAATAGCCAGTTTGGAGGTTGTTTACAAACTTTTAAGCGAGACGGCGTTAAATTCGATACCG
>JAVWBZ010000150.1:0-4676 GCA_036649255.1 Bacteroidales bacterium | reverse complement strand
AGTAGGAAGAACAAAATCGATTAAACTGGCTCAAGAATATGCTCGTAGCAATAATCCAATAGGAGTGGTAGCCCAAAAAGACAACGAAGTTGAAGATCCCACTTTGGAAGACATTTATAAAATAGGCACGTTGGGCAAAATTTTAAAATTCGTGTCCATGCCCGATGGCAGTGTTACCATTATTGTACAGGGAATCAAGAAATTTGAAATCCAAGAACTAATACAAACGGAACCTTACTATACAGCCAATGTAACAGAGTATATATCAAATGATTACGACATAGACCTTCCCCAAAAAGAGGAATTTAATGCATTGGTGGCTTCCATACGCGATACGGCCGTTACCATGATAAAACAATCGGCACACATTCCCAATGAAGCTTCTTTCGCATTGAAAAATATTGAAAGTACCTCTTTCCTGCTCAACTTTATAGCCTCCAACCTTTCTGTATCCGTTAAAGAAAAACAACACATCTTGGAAATGCAAGATATTGAAGAACGAGCAAAATGGATCCTCAAACTGCTCAACAAAGATCTTCAAATGTTGGAACTCAAAAATCAGATCCAACATAAATCAAAACAGGAATTAGATAAACAACAACGCGAATATTTTTTAAATCAGCAAATGAAAACCATTCAACAAGAGTTGGGCGGTTCTCCTTCCGAAAAGGATTACAACGATTTAAAAGAGCGTGCTGCCGGGAAAAAATGGAATCAAGAAACCCAAGAGATGTTTGAAAAAGAGCTTCAAAAGCTACAACGCACCAATTCTATGGCTCCCGATTATTCCGTTCAACTCAACTATTTAGAATTACTGGTAGATCTTCCCTGGAATGAATACAGCGAAGACAATTTCGATCTGGTTCGTGCCCGCAAAGTTCTGGACAGTGATCATTTCGGATTGGACAATGTAAAAGAACGCATCATTGAATACTTAGCCGTACTGAAATTAAAAGGTGACATGAAATCCCCGATTTTGTGTTTGGCAGGCCCTCCGGGAGTTGGAAAAACTTCGTTAGGTCATTCTATTGCAGAGGCCTTGGGAAGAAAATATGTAAGAATGTCGTTGGGCGGTTTACGCGACGAATCAGAAATTAGAGGACATCGTAAAACCTATATCGGAGCCATGCCGGGAAGGGTTATCCAAAACATGCGCAAAGCAGGTTATTCAAATCCTGTCTTTGTCTTAGATGAAATAGACAAAATATTGGGAATGAATGTACAGGGCGATCCCTCTGCTGCTCTTCTGGAAGTATTGGATGCTGAACAAAACAACACTTTCTATGATAATTACCTAGAAACCAGTTTTGATCTTTCCAAAGTTCTTTTTATTGCAACAGCCAACAACCTCAACAATATTCACCCTGCCTTGTTAGACAGAATGGAAATTATTGATATAGCCGGTTATTTTATGGAAGAGAAAATACAAATTGCAAAAAAACATCTCATTCCAAAACAATTAAAGGAACACGGTATTGATAAAAAACAACTCTCATTTTCCGATAAAGTTATTGAAAATATTATTTCCGATTATACTCGCGAATCGGGCGTGAGGCTTCTGGAAAAAACTATTGCCAAGGTTATTAGAAAAAGGGCAGCCCAATTGGTGCAAACCGGAGAAATGGAGAAAAAAATCAATGTGGAAGATTTACACAAAATACTGGGGGCTCCTATTTTTCAAAAGGAACGTTCTGTTGATCAAAATATGCCCGGAGTGGCAACCGGTTTGGCCTGGACATCTGTTGGAGGAGAAATTCTCTTTGTAGAAGCCCTCACCAGTCTTGGAAAAGGAGGTCTTACCATAACTGGTAATCTTGGAGAAGTAATGAAAGAATCGGCTACCATTGCCTACGAATATCTAAAAGCACATGCTGAAGAATATCATCTTGATTCTAAAACATTTGAAGACAAGAAAGTACATATTCACGTACCGGAAGGAGCCACCCCCAAAGATGGACCTTCTGCTGGTATTACTATTTTAACCTCTATCATTTCGGCTTTTACAGAGAAAAAAGTACGTGCTAAAATTGCCATGACCGGAGAAATCACTTTACGAGGAAAATTATTACCCGTAGGAGGAATCAAAGAAAAAATTTTAGCGGCCAAAAGATCCGGAATTTATGACATCGTTCTCTCTTCTGAAAATAAAAAAGACATTGAAGATATCAAAGAAAACTTTATCGAAGGAATGACTTTCCACTACTTTTCCTCCATGAAAGAAGCATTGAATTTTACTATAGAAAAATAAACTATTTCTTTTCTACCATATTGATATAATGAATAATCCTCTTTCTTTTAAACCAATAAAAGATAAGATTTTTACTAAAAGCTGGGCTTTATCTTATCTTACTTTGATCATTGGAACTTTTATCTTGGCCTTGGGGTATGCATTTTTCATGACCCCTTACAAAATCACTCCTGGTGGAATCTACGGTATTTCTATCGTACTGCATTACAAGTTCGGATTTCCGGTCGGATTGGGTGCCTTGTGTTTCAATCTTCCCCTGACCCTCATCGGACTCAAGTTATTGGGGCCACGTTTTGGGGTTAAAACTTTTGTGGGATTTATTCTCACAGCTCTATTCACCGATGGGCTGGTTTTGCTTTGGGGCGCCGATCCTCTCAATTTACATGATGACGTTTTACTGGCAAGTATTTTCGGAGGATTTATCATGGGAGTCGGAGTAGGGCTTATTTTCAAAGCAAGAGCTTCAAGCGGAGGAACAGACGTAATAGCCTCTATTTTATCTAAATACACTAAAATTCCGCTTGGTTCACAACTCATGATCGTAGACTCCTGTATTGTCATTATTGGTTTTCTGGTGTTCAAAGATTGGAAAATTCCGCTTTATTCGTGGCTTACTATCTTTATCATGGGAAAAGTCATTGACGTAGTATTGAAAGGTTTTAGTGATGATAAAAGTGTGTTCATCATCTCTGAAAAGAGCGAAGAGATTATCAAGGTAATTATTGAGGATTTACATCGTGGAGGTACTATTTTACATGGAAAAGGAATGTACACTCGAAAAGATAAGGAAGTACTTTTTACAGTAGTCAACCGACGTGAAATTCCAGATTTACAAAAATACATTTCACGCATTGACCCCAACGCTTTCATCACGATTGTGGACACACAGGAAATTTTGGGACAAGGTTTTAAATCGCTGACCGAAAAAGTAAAATAGGTTTATAATCTTCCGTCTATTATATTTCTGTCTAAAACGGATTTCACATCATACAATACCCCATTCGGTTTAACTAGGGAGTGGATATTCCGGTTCAGGTAATATTCATGCGCTACCGCTAATACGACCGCATCAAATTGATCTTGTAAATTTTCCAGATCATCTGCTATAATTTCTCCTCCATATTCTTGCTGCACTTCTTGATAAGAGGCATACGGATCATGCACCGTGATATTATTCGTATATTCTTTAAAAGTGGTAATAATGTCAACGATCTTGGTATTTCTTATATCGGGACAATTTTCTTTAAAAGTGAATCCTAAAATCAGAATCTGTGCATCCTTGATTAACACTCCTTTTTGATTCATTTTTTTTATAACCTGATTGGCCACATATTCACCCATCCCATCATTTAAGCGGCGGGCAGCAGACATTACTCGAGGCATAATGCCAAAAACCTGTGCTTTTTGAATTAGGTAATAAGGATCTACTCCAATGCAATGTCCCCCTACCAAACCCGGTTGCAGTTTAATAAAATTCCATTTGGTAGAAGCGGCTTCAATCACATCGTGAGTATCAATGCCCATGGCATTAAAAATCTTGGCCAATTCATTTACAAACGCAATATTGACATCCCGTTGTGAATTTTCAATAATCTTGGAAGCTTCCGCCACTCTGATAGAAGGGGCTTTATGTGTACCTCCGATCAAAACAGTATTATACAACTGATCCACAAAATCGGCAATTTCGGGCGTAGAACCCGACGTTACTTTTTTGATATTTTCCACTCGATGTTCTTTATCACCCGGATTGATCCGTTCAGGTGAATATCCTGCATAAAAATCGGAATTAAAGACCAATCCCGACACTTTTTCAATAATGGGCAAACATTCTTCTTCCGTAACTCCGGGATAAACAGTAGATTCATAAATTACGACATCTCCCTTTGAAAGCACTTTCCCCACCGTTTCACTGACCTTGATAAGAGGGGTCAAATCAGGATGATTATTATGGTCAACAGGAGTCGGAACGGCCACTACATATACATTGCAATCTTTTATATCGTCCAAATTTGAAGTACAGGTAAAACCGTTACGGATGGCCTCCCGCAGTAACTCATCTTCCACTTCAAGAGAATCGTCATGCCCCGACATTAATTTTGCAACTCTTTGCTTATTAACATCATATCCCACTGTAACAAATTTCGTAGAAAACAATCTGGCCAAAGGAAGTCCCACATAGCCAAGCCCCACAACCGCAATTTTTGTATTACCTATCATTGTATATTATTTTAAGGGTGCAAAATTAGTAAAATATCAAATATTGTTATAACTTATTATGAATGTTCCTTAAAAAATATATCATCTTTTCATTCTTATGTCCCGCCCCTTCTTATAAAATCTCCAATTGTCTAAACATTATCCGGTATATATCGGCTTTTTTTTCCAATGGAAGCGGATAAGCACGTGAAGAAGAAGGCATTCGATAGAA
>JAVWBZ010000149.1:0-4681 GCA_036649255.1 Bacteroidales bacterium | reverse complement strand
ATCTTCAGGAACTGCTTCATATTTGGAAATTTTGATATTATTGAGTTGTGTATTCCCTTTTGAAGCTTCAACCAAATGCCATTTTATAAAACGCGTAGCTCGGTCTATTTGATATTCTGGAAAAGTTTCATAGTTTTCTATCGGAATATCTTGTTCTGTGAGTGAAGCAAGTGTATTCCATTGTTGTCCGTCAGAAGATTGCAGAATATTGAATCTTATTCCAGAATATGCCTGAGGGCTACTTCCGCCGATTCTTCCTCTGAGATCAAACCATAATTTGTCGGGAACTGTATTCATTTTGATTGTCAAAGTTGCCGCTCCTGCTGCTGCTGTTTCAAATTTAGCTCCTCCGTCGGCATAAGAACTTCCCAAATGAACGGAATAGACCCCATTGATTAATGTTATATCCAATCGTTCTGTGGTGCTGTTATCCGACAAATCAAAAGGAAGTTCTATAAAAGCATTGGTGTCTCTAATTACGTAATTTGCTGATACAATGCTGCTTTCTTCCATGCTGGCGTGACAAGCAATTGCTCTGATTTGAATATTACTGTTTACCGTAATAGCTTCTGTATAGAGCAAAGATCCGGAAGTGGGCTGTGTTCCATCTAAAGTATAATAAATGACGGCATGCTCTGTTGCCGATCCAATGCTAACCGATTGCGCTGCATAATAGGTTCCTCCAGCTGGAGTAAAAAAAGGGGGTGATACCACGGGCAACACGATTTTAAAGTTTCGAGAGATTGATATTTCTGGACTATAAGGTGTATCTTCCTGTATCCAAATGTATTGCAGAATTTTGATAATCAAATAATGCCTGAGATTGAGTGAAAAGCGTACTCAAGGTATCTTCTCTTCCGATGATTTTCAAACTTAATTTCCCGTCTGTTCCCAATTCAAAATTTTCAATTTGTAGATTCAAGGTGATCCCATTTTCATAAATTCCTCCGTGTATAGGTGAGATAATGGTTATCATAGGTGAGGTAAGATGGGTGCTGGTGGTGAGCTTAATATCGTCTAAACGAAAATCTCCTGTTGATAAATTTGAAAATTTGATACGCAGATTGGCACATGACGGTATATTTTTGAAATCTCTTAAATACCACCCTGTCGTGCCACTTCCTGTGGGTAAAGTGTCTTGCATTTGCAGTCTTGTCCAATTAATTCCGTCTGTTGATACTTGTACCGAAAAATTACTTCCGTTTTCGGCCGTGATATTTTTCCTGATCCCCATCTTTAATACCAATGAATCATATTCCAAGGTATTCAATCCGGCTATTTGAAACCATTTTGCAGGATTGTTAAGCATAACATTGCCCCCGCCAGAGGCTCCTTCATAACCGTTTGATAAGTTGGAATTTCGTATATCACAAGTTGTATCGCTTGTGTAAATAACTGATTGATTTTGCCATCCGTTATACTGAGCAAGAAGAATCGTGTTCGTGGGATTCCCAAAATTTTCTTCATAAATAATGGTTTGACAGTAAGAAGAAGAGATCAGGGTAAAGATAAAAAAGAGACTGATTGTCGATTTTGTTACGTTGTTTGTTTTTTTCATAATCGTAGTTTTTTTAGTTAATCGTAGTTTTAGATGAGTTTCACATAGTTTTATGTTTTGTTAAAAATATATTTATTAAATATTTTGCAAAAATATAAATTTTTATGAGAAAATAAAGAGGGAAAAGAATAATTTTTATTTATTTTTTGTCTACCAGAATTGCTCGACAAGGGGAGCCTTCCAACCCTCCCAATTTTAAGGGTAGTGCAATTAGCTTATATGTACCTGCTTCTACTTCTTCAAGCTGAAGCCCTTCTATAATAATGACTTCAGCTTGAAGTAATTCAAGATGAACGGGCAGGGGGTTTTCAATATCTCCTATGGATTGTGATTCTGTTCCTACTAACAAAATTCTTTTTTGATTGATTGCCTTGGCTGCATTTGAAGAGAGTACACCACTCCCTTTGATCAGTAGTCTTTTGCAATTTTTTGGTACTTTACGATGAATATCTGTATCGGTAATCACATTGTGAAATTCTATTACAGATGCTGTTCCAATGCAACGAGATAAATCTATTTGATCAACTGTTTTTCCTTGTTGAATGAAATGAGAAGGTGCATCTATATGAGTGGCATTGTGCACACATATTTCCATATTGGTGAGATTGTAAAGATCTCCTTTTTCCAAGTCGGAAACTTTTTCATAGTGAGGGGATGGATCTCCTAAAAAAACTTGACCGCTAAAAAGTTCTTGTGTGATGTCGTATATCATATTGTAATTTTGAAAAACAAAAATAGTTAAAATTATGATGAGATGCTTAAGAGAAGATTTCTTTTACTTTGCAATAACAACGCATTTAATAAGAGAAAATAAGAGTTATTTTTGTATTTTTGCCTGATCTTTATACTTGAATAAACTCGTGTTATTTTACATATTATTTAATGTACTTCAAAGCTATGAAATATTTAAAGGAAACTCCATTTGCCGTTACCATTTGCGATAAAAATGGTAACATTCTGGAAATGAATGATAAATCGGTAAACACATTTGTAAAAGATGGCCAAAGTATCATCGGAAATTCTTTATTGAAATGTCATCCGGAACCTGCTCGCACCAAATTATTAGCTTTACTGGAAAACCATGAAATAAACGCCTATACGATTGAAAAAAACGGTGTTAAAAAATTGATTTATCAATCTCCGTGGTATGAAAACGGTGAATTTATGGGTTATATAGAATTATCCATGGAAATTCCTTTTGAGATGAATCATTTTGTAAGGGGAAATGTTAATCGGGAGAAATCTAAATAATCTTATTTTAAAATATCGTTGGCGGCTTGGTAACCGCAATTAAAAATTTCCTTCGCTTTCTCAAGTTCGGTATTGCTATATTTGTGTAAATCCTTCGGTTCTATTAAGATGTCGCTTAGTTCTCTGTCTTTTATCATATTAGCCTTGTTGAGGTATTGATAAGTACGCAATGTAATATTGATTAAATTGCGCTTGTATGGCTCTTCATGCAGGGGGCTTACATTAACGGCAATCACTTTTTTACATTCTTGTCGGATGGGGGAGACCGGTAGGTTGAGAAAAACACCACCGTCAACATAATCCACTTCATGAATAGTGACAGGTTTGAAAAGCATTGGCATACAACAAGATGCTGCTACACACTGTGCAATATTTCCTTGTCTAAACGAAACACTTTTGCCGTGTTGAATATCTGTAGCAGTTACTACAAAAGGAATTTTTAATTTTTCCAATTGTTTGGTGCTAAGATGAATTTCAAGAAAATCTATTACTTCGTCCATTTTAAAAAAACCAGAAGTTGGAATGGTGAATTTAGTAAAATTCATGAATTTCAAATTTTCAAAGTATTCTAAAATGCGGTAGGGTTCATTCCCATCGGCATATAAAACTCCTGCCAATGCTCCGGCACTTACACCTGAAATAATTTCGGGTCTAAGATCATGTTCCAATAAGGCCTGCAGAGCTCCCAAATGTGCAAATCCTTTGATAAAACCTCCACTTAAAGCGTATCCGATTTCATATTTCATGGGTTCATTTTTAATCAGATGGGTTGATGTTATTTTTTACTCATTTCCAACATTTTTTCAATAGGTTTTCGAGCAGCATTCATAATAGTTTGATCCAATACAAGTTCGGGAATTTCTGTTAATAGTGCCTGATAAATATTTTCCAACGTGTTTTTTTTCATATATTCACAATCATTACAATTGCAACTTTCGGAAGTATTTACCACGTAGAATTGTTTATGTGGATTTTGTTTGTACATTTCATGTAAAATTCCCGTTTCTGTTACTACAATGTAAGATTGATGTTGGCTGGTTGTAACAAATTTGAGCATGGCTGCCGTAGAACCAACAAAATGAGCCAAAGCCAGTACGGTGGCTTTACACTCGGGGTGAGCAATGACCAATGCTTCTGGATATTTTTCTTTCATTTGAAAAACGGCTTCTGCAGTTAATTGATCGTGTACATGGCAAGCGCCGTTCCATAGTACCATTTTTCTGCCTGTTTCTTTGTTGATATAGGCTCCTAAATTTCGGTCGGGGGCAAACACAATCTTTTCATTCGACGGGAGCGAGTTTACAATTTTAAGAGCATTTCCCGATGTAACAATAATATCGGATAAACATTTAACTTCAGCCGAACAATTGATATAAGAGAGTACCGTATGTTCAGGATAATTTTTCAAAAATAGTTCAAATTCTTTTGCCGGACAACTGTCGGCCAAAGAACAACTTGCTGCGAGATCGGGGATGATCACTTTTTTATTCGGATTTAAAATTTTAGCGGTTTCGGCCATGAAATGGACTCCTGCAAATAAAATGAGGTGGGCATCAGTAGAAGCGGCTTTTTGGGAAAGCGCCAAACTGTCGCCCACAAAATCAGCTATTTGCTGTACTTCAGGAAGAGTGTAGTAATGTGCCAGTATAATCGCATTTTTATTCTTCTTTATTTCTTCAATTTTATCAGCTAAATTCATGTTTATTTATTATAACTGTTTTTATTATAGATGATTGAAACCTTATTCAATGACACCATCTTTGATTCTAATCACTCTTTTGGTATTATCGGCTACCATTTGTTCATGGGTTACAATCACAATGGTCATGCCCGTGGCATTCACTTCTTTGAGCAGTTCGATCATTTCTACAG
>JAVWBZ010000148.1:0-4737 GCA_036649255.1 Bacteroidales bacterium | reverse complement strand
ATAACCGGCAACAGCTTCTTTGATATAGCCGATAATTGAAATATTCTCCACTTTTTTAATTTTTTCATAGTCTGATTGCGGAATAGTAAAGAGCAGTTCATAATCTTCTCCACCATTGAGGGCAATCGTGGTCGCTACTATTTTCATCTCTTTCAAGGTCTGAAATGTGACGGCATCAATTGGTATTTTATTTTCAAAAATATCACATCCCATGTGGGAAGCTTTGCAAAGATTGATCAAGGCTGAAGCCAAACCGTCACTCACATTAATCATGGCGGAAGGCTTGATATTTTCTTTTTTTAAGGCTTCTATGATGTCCAATCGGGGTTCCGGTTTTAGTTGACGTTCCAATACATAGTCGTATCCGTCGAAATCGGGTTGCGAGTTGGGATCTACTTCGAACACCTTTTTTTCACGCTCCAGGAGAATCAACCCGGTGTAGGCCGCCCCAAAATCGCCTGAAACGCAGATTAATTCATTTTCTTTGGCTCCGTTACGTTTTACCAAATCCTCAGATTCAACTTCGCCTGAAACGGAGACTGCTATGGTTAAACCCGATTGCGAGGTAGTTAAATCCAATCCTATTAAATCAATTTTGTAACGATTACAACACAATTGCATGCCGGTAGTTAATTCGTTCACGGTTTCTATCGAAAATCGATTTGAAACAGCTATATTCACTACTACTTGCGTTGGAGTTCCGTTCATTCCCAAAATGTCGGAAATGGCAACGGCTATGGTTTTATAACCCAGATGCTTTAAAGGGAAATAAGTTAGGTCAAAATGGACATTTTCCAGAAAAATTTTGGAAGAGAGAAGGGAGTTGTTTTTGGAAGATTTGAGAACGGCAGCATCACAACCGATACCCGATAAAGTAGAGGCATGATGAATTTGAAATTTTTCGCTTAGTTTGGCAATTAAACCGAATTTACCTAATTCTAAAATTTCTTCGCGTTTGTCATTTTCTGCCATATAATTCTTTTTAAAATGTATAAATAAGTATCTTCTAATTAACTTCAAAATGAGAAGAAATAGAGGTTCTCTCCATGACGCTTTGAATGACTTCGGCCATTAATTTGGAAACGGATACCACTTCAATTTTGTCGGAAGGACGTTTTAAGGGAATGGTGTCAGTAATGATTAATTTTTCAAGAACGGAATTTTCAATATTTTCCATTCCATTGCCGGAAAGAAGACCGTGGGCACACATGGCAAATACGCTTTTGGCTCCCATTTCTTTGATGCGGACCGCAGCTTTGCATAAAGTGCCGCCAGTATCGATAATATCGTCCATGATGATGACATTTTTATCTTTTACATCACCAATGATTTGTAACGTAGCTACTTCATTTTGGATTTCGCGTTGTTTATAACCGATGGCCAAATCACAGTTCAAGGCTTTGGCATAAGTAGAAGCACGTTTTGTTCCACCCGTATCGGGAGATACAATGCAAAGATTCTGAAGGTTAAGACTTCTTATATAAGGAAGAAAAACATTGGAAGCATATAAATGATCTACCGGAATTTCAAAAAAACCTTGAATCTGATCGGCATGTAAATCCATGGTGATAATACGATCCACACCGGCAGCCATCAACAAATTGGCCATAAGTTTGGCACCAATGGAGGTCCTGGGTTTGTCTTTACGATCTTGACGAGCATACCCAAAATAGGGAATGACCGCTATAATTTTGTAGGCGGAAGCACGTTTGGCCGCATCAATTAAAATCAAAAGTTCCATAATATTATCGGCAGGAGAAAAGGTAGGTTGAATGATAAAAACATGCTTTCCTCTGATGGTTTCATTATAATAAGCTTGAATTTCACCGTCTTTGAACTGTGGAATGTCAACTTTTAACAAGGGCATGTTTAAATGTTCCGCGATTTTTTTGGATAACTCAGGATTTGCTCTTCCGGATACAAGTGCTATGTCTGAATTCATAACTTTTTGATTTTAAGTTGTTTAGTTTTGAAATTGTAATGCAGCAAAAGTAGTTTTTTTTTAAGGAAAAAACAATAAAAAACGGGAAAAAATAGAAAAAGATTATTTAGAAAGAGTTGGATGGGATAAATAAAGTATTATTTTTGCCCGATTTTGAACACTTATAGTCCCAATATTGTAGATATAACATTAAATAAAATTGAATCCCATGAAGATAGCTCCGTCAGAATTACCGAAACAGGTGACAGGTGAAATTTATCACCTCAATTTACATCCCGATGAAATTGCCGATCATATAATTTTGGTAGGCGATCCGGGAAGAGTGGAAAAAATTTCACAACGTTTTGATTCCATTGAAATAAAAAAACAGAACCGCGAACTGTGCACTCATACGGGAACACTAAACCGTCAACGTATCAGTGTGGTTTCAACTGGAATGGGAACGGATAATATTGATATTGTATTGACCGAACTAGATGCCTTGGCCAATATTGATTTGAACACCATGGAGGTGAAATCAGAACACCGCACCTTGAACCTGATTCGCGTCGGAACTTCTGGTGCTTTGCAGGCTGAAATTGATCCCGGAACCTTTGTGGCGTCGGCTCAAGGTTTTGGCTTTGATGGATTGTTGCAATTTTACAAACATGACGATATGTTGGATGAAAAGTTGGTAGAAGCTTTTGTGAAACAAACCGGCTGGAGCGACAAACTTCCGTATCCCTATTGTGTGGATGCCAATCGTGATTTATTGCGTCGCATTGGATACGATATGGTACAGGGTATTACGGGTAGTGCACCCGGTTTCTTTGGCCCTCAGGGACGTGCCGTAAGAGCTCCATTGATGTTTCCCGAATTAAATCATAAAATCGAAGATTTTAGCTACGAAGGAAAATACTTTACCAATATGGAGATGGAATGTTCAGCCCTGTATGGATTGAGTAAAATTTTGGGACACAATGCATTAACCGTTTGTCTGATTATAGCCAATCGTGTTACCACAGCCGCCACTACCAATTACAAAGGACGAATGGATAAATTAATTGATACGGTATTAGAAAGAATCTTCTAACAACTCGGTAATGAATTTTATGGTTTATCCAAATGGTGCTTTTGTACTGGTAAGTTCAAAGTAGAATGATGAACCATGAATGGAGGGTGAACGACCGCTTCTACCTTTATTATCTATGGCAAATATTTTCTCCATCCTGTTCAGATTGATTAATCGTATTGGATTATTACTGAAATACACATATTAGGTTGATGTGGGGGCTTGTCACTCATCGAACCCACAGTTACCAGATACTTAATTCACTATTGTGTCGATCTACAAAGTTTTCCCAGAAAGGCAAGTATTGGAGGCGCTTGATAAGAGTGTTCGTGGTGTCTATTTGACAATGGTGATATTTCATTTCAAATAGATTTGTAAATGATAAAAGAATGAAAAAGCACCACTTGGTATACTACTACTGTTTCAATAGTGTAATTCTGCAGCATGATATTCCATCGGGTTGCAGAAGATTACATTTTTTTCAACCACTACATCATTTACAAATCTATTTTATTTCTTGAAGTATTGATTTCCATTTATTTAAATGTTAACTTCCAAGAAGCCTACCACTGCTATGAGAAGATCAAGCGTGTTTATTTTACCAGCGTCACGGTTCCTTTGGTTTGATATATTTTTCCATCCGGATATTTGTACGACAACGTATAAACATACACGCCTATCGGCATCAAATCGCCTTTTACTCTGCCATCCCATCCTTTATAAGGATCCTTGGTGAAAAAAAGCAAATTGCCATATCGGTCAAAAATTTGAAAACGGTATTCTGCTGGCGATACAAATGAATTAATAGGCATAAACACTTTATTTTCCATCGCCAATGGTGAAAAAGCATTTGGAATATAGGTGTTTGGAAGTTGCGTAAGAGCAATATAATTGGATTTACTCCGATCATTAAATCCATATTGATTCACATTTTCTGTGGCCTCTACATAATATTGGAATACCGATCCAAAGCCATATAAGGCTGCAACATCATCCGTATAGGTATTATAATTTGTTGGGAAAATCGAATTTTCTATTTGGGCAAAGTCAAGATCCGTTTCCATTTTTCTATACACGGCATAATGGGCTACTCCTCCGTCCCAAGTAGCATACTCATTCCATCTACACGTATTCTGCTGGGCAGTAGCCTCTCCTTGTAATAAAATATTATGGGCTGTATTAGATTCGGTGGCAACCGCATCGCAGCTATTGATAATCAAACTCTTATAATAATAAAGCGTCGTCTGAACATCGGCCGTACTGTCAATAAACGTGTAATGGGCAGTTCCATTATAGGTTTGAGCAGAAAAGAGTGTAAAATGATTCATTGTATTGACACTTCTGTAAAGCTCTATTTTCTTAAAAGGCAAGGTATCGCCACTTGTAAACACTTTTATTGCAATATGATGATTATTTTCAACCGAAACATATCGTATATAAGCAAAATCAGCCGTTTCATCTTCTACAAATTCAAAGCAGGTTTTGGTTGAATAGGCTTTGGCCATTGCTCCATTGTTAACGGCTGCCACTACAAAACAATAAGTTTGATTGGTTTCCAAATCGGTCGCAATATAACTGGTATTATTGGCACTTACCTCTGACAGGTATTGCAAAGCAGCTCCATTGACGGAAACATATATTTCATATTTCTCAATTCCTCCTTGCATATTTTGATAGGCCGTCCACGACAACTTGGCTTCACGCCTACAGGCATCCTGATAATCAACGACAAGCATCATCGTTC
>JAVWBZ010000147.1:2541-4825 GCA_036649255.1 Bacteroidales bacterium | reverse complement strand
TGCAGAAGAACCGTTGGTTCCATCTGCATAAATCATAGCAGTTCCCGTTTGTATTCCAATATCGGTATTGGACGCAATGGTTAACGGGGTGCTGGAAGTATCATTTGACGGAGCTAAATTGTCAAATGTCCATGCCGTTAAAACGGCCTCTTGTGCAAATGTTGCACCTGTCAGTAAAATTGACAGCAATAAAAGTGAAATTTTTTTCATAAAAATATATTTTGGGTTGATATTTATCTATACTCATTTTAAGTTGACAAAATTACATTTTTTCGGCTTTAATAACACGGTTTTCTTTAATTTGTTTATTTCATAAGTTTATTTATATGATTAAAGTACAGTAATTTTAATCTTTTTAAAATGGATATTCCATTCGTTGATTATTAATACTATCATATATTTTACACTTAAAATAAGAAAATGCAATATAATATTGAAACTATTTCTTGTAGAATTTTACAGGATATTTATACAATCAATCTTTACAAACTTTGCAAAAATCGTTTGTTAAATAAAAAAATCTTTAATGATGAATAATCATTTTCGATAATACAATTTCACCTTTTTCATTGGTTATCCGTAACACATAACTCCCTGTTGGGAAAGTTCTAAAATTTATTTTTAATTGAGAGTTACTCATGATTTGGTCATATACTTTCTGACCTAAGGATGTAAAAAGAGCAATTTGATACCTTTGGTATTCTTTTTCCTGTTCTAATTTATTGATTTGCAACACGTTTTTCACCGGATTGGGAATCACTTGAAAAGAATTGTTTTTCTTTTGTGGAACCGAGGAAATCGGGGAAGATGACTCACCATGGACAACGATATTATCTAAACGATTGTTCCCATTGTTTCCAATGGCTCCATCAATTGTTAATCTGAGAAAAACTTCAGGTTGGTTGTTAAGTTCCGAAATTTCAGATAACTCTAAACATTTTAACTCAAAAACCTGGGCACCGGAGGCAATGGTCTGGCTATTTTCTATCTCATTATAATGTTCTCCATCAAGGCTCCATTCCCATGAATGCTCTTGTGCTCCGGTGGTAGTTTTACGGGATGCCAACGTCAACATGATAGGGTGATAGAAAAGTGTAGAAAATTTCAATACGATTTTGTGGGTATTGGTCCCTTCACCTATCATAGCCAATGATTTACCAGCAATGGCATTAGCCAATCTCGGATCTCCGATGGTGGAACCTTCATAAAATTGTAATTGATTATTAAGAAAGACAGAAGAGCCGTAAGATCCTTCACAATAAAGGGTTGCATTATGGTTGGAAAGATTAAATCCTGCTTGCATCGTTTTGGAAGTTGAGGCGATATCAAATGTCCAGCCTACCACGGGAAAAGAATTACTTGGAAATCCAGAAGTAAATGATAGAGACGTATCCGACATAAAATAGAGATTTTCTCCTTGAATGTTTCTTACAATTAAGCGATACAATCGTCCTTGAATTAAATTACCGGTTAATAGTAAATAAAGGGTATCTTGTGCAATCGACACACTCCCAACGCTTATTCCTCCTGACAATGTGTAATGGGCAATATTTTGCGCCGTTTGGGCAACAACAGGCATATTGAATGTCATTTTTAAATGAGTGGCATCCAAAACTTCAAAGGAGGAAATTTGAGGCCGAGCCAGTATGGCAGTATCATTCGTGTTAAAAGGAAATAGAGAATCGTTTCCCCAGATTTTATTGACCAATTCCGGATGGTCAATAAAAGGATTTCTATTTTGCTGAATACCATAAATCGCATTGTTTCTGGCAACTTCTTTTTCGCTGATGGGATCCAGTAGATGCCAATTTTTAAACATTTCGATGGCCCATGGCAACAATTGTGATTTGTAAGTCATTGGTTTATCAGTCGCAAAATTCTGATCTTCATTCATATAACGTGTTGCCATATAAAAAAAAGAACGGGCAATATCTCCTTTGTATTCATCGATAGGCTCGAAAGAGCTTGTGATAGGTGCAAAAGGAAAACTGTTCAATCCGAATTTGGAACCGTTTAAAAAAGTACGGGTTGGGGAAGTTACCTCTCCGTAGGCAAAATTGTTGCGGGTGGAATTGATATAACCGTCAACAGGATAAATATGAAACAAATCAGAATAAGGGGCTCCGGTACCTCCTCCAAACCAACTTTGGCAAAAAGTGTGTTCTCTGTTGTAACAACCTCCTTCTGTTGAACCAATCGTTCCACATTGATCTTCTCTAAAAATAAATTCATAATGTTGAATTCCCTCAGGATTGTCGGAATAAATGTCCCATATAGTACCATT
>JAVWBZ010000147.1:0-2531 GCA_036649255.1 Bacteroidales bacterium | reverse complement strand
ATCGGTTTCTCCAAAATAAGTCCATAGCAAATTATAACTTACTACTTGATGCGAATCAATAATATTACAGAGCGCAAATTGTAATTGTCTACCACTCTTTCCATTGGCCGTTTGATAATAACCCGATGGAATTTGTGCATACCCCATAAGAGTGTACAAACAAAGTAAAAAAATAATGATTTTTTTCATGTTAAACTCTATTTTAATCTGGCAGGCAAAACTACGGAAAATAATATTATATAGTAATTTAATAACAAAAAACAGCATTTTTTGTTTTGAAACAAGATATCATTTTTTTTAAATTTAAGATCACTTTAATGTTAAGATCACGACATTTCCTATTTTTAATAAAGTTGGAACATTGGTGGTTAATTATAATTTCTTGTTGATGGAAGTTAACGAAGAAGTAAATATTTATATATTTGTCCTCTTAATTAAACTTCATGAGGAATTTATATAAAATTCGAAAAGGTATTGATATTAAGTTATTTGGGGCGGCAAAATCGCAAATTACCATTTTCCATTCATCCACTTCTGCCGTTGTACCGGATGATTTTAAATGGATGCTTCCTAAACTCTTAGTGGAAGAAAACACTTGTGTTAAGGTGGGAACTCCTTTATTTTGCTCCAAAGAAGATCATCGCATCTGTATTGTATCACCGGTAAGTGGCATTATCAAACAAATTGTCAGGGGAGATAAACGTAAGATCGAACGAATAGAAATTGAATCGGATCATCAATTTATTTCGGAAAAAATTGAATTGTGTCACGAGTTGAATAGAGAATTACTGATAGAGAAATTATTAGCATATGGTTTGTGGCCTTTTATTCGTCAACGCCCGTTTGGAATTATAGCCAATCCCGACGATTCTCCCAAAGCTATTTTCATTTCAGGTTTTGACTCTGCCCCCTTGGCTCCCGATTATGGCTTTATGATGCAAAATCAATTGCAAGAATTACAACAAGGTATTGATATTTTGAAGCAGCTTACAGAGGGGAAAGTACATTTTTCACTTCCGAATAAAGAGAAAAAGCATCCTTTCGAAACATTATCTAATGTTGAATTTCACTATTTTACCGGACCGCATCCTGCCGGCAATGTGGGGACCCAAATTCACTATATCGATCCGATTAAAAAGGGAGAGATCGTTTGGACAGTTGAACCTCAACTGGTGGCTATTATTGGAAAACTTTTTTTACATAAATCTTTAGAATTTAAAAAGATAGTATCATTTGTTGGAAGTAGTGCTTTAAATCCGCAATATTATGAATTGTCTTTCGGAGCTTCTGTGACGAAATTGGTTGAAGAACAAATAGGCCAAAACAATCAGCGTATTATAAGCGGAAATGTATTGACTGGGAAAAAAATAGATGTTACGGGTTATGTAGGCTATTACGATCAACAAATTACGGTGATCCCGGAAGGGGGCAAACGCGAACTTTTCGGCTGGTTGTATCCTGGATTCAACAAATGGAGTTTCTCTCATAGTTATTTGTCATGGCTTTTTCCAAAGAAAAAGTTTAATTTTAATACAGCTTTGCAAGGCGGGCGACGTGTCATGATGATGACGGGGGTGTATGAAAAAGTATTTCCTTTTCATATTCTCCCCATGCAATTGTTGAAAGCCTGTGTAATTGAAGATATTGACATGATGGAGGCATTGGGAATTTACGAAGTGATAGGAGAAGATTTTGCTCTTTGCGAAGTGGTTTGCCCTTCCAAAACGGAATGTCAGGAGATTATTGAACAGGGATTGTTTTTGATAAAAAAAGAAGTTATATAAAATAGGTGAAATTTTTTGAAAAACGATTAATATGATGACTATTTTTGAAAAATGGAGTGAAAAATTAGAAAAGAAGTTTGCCAAGGGAAAACCACTTCACGTTTTTCATACACTTTTTGATGCTGTTGATTCTTTTATTCTCACTCCCAAGGAAGTTACGGTTAAAGGAAGTCATATTCGCGATGCGATTGATATGAAACGCGTGATGATTACAGTGATGGTGGCTCTACTACCTCCTTTGTTGTTTGGTTTGTGGAATATCGGTTATCAACATTTTTTATCATTGGGTATAGAAACTGGTTTTTGGAAAGAATTTTGGTATGGTTTTGTAAAATGGTTACCTCTTGTGTTGGTGGTATATGCCAGTGGACTGGCGGTAGAGATCATTTTTGCGTATAAGCGTGGGCATCAGGTAGCAGAAGGCTTTTTTGTAACCGGCATGTTGATTCCCATGATTATGCCTCCTGGTATTCCGTTATGGATTGTTTCCATTGCCACTATTTTTGCGGTTATTTTTGCGGTTGAAGTATTTGGCGGTACCGGATATAATTTTTTGAATCCGGCCTTGGTGGCACGAGCTTTTGTTTTTTTTGCGTATCCAAGTGTCATTTCTGGCGACAAAGTGTGGATTGCCGATAAAGCAGATGCCTTTTCAGGAGCCACTCCATTGGCTCAGGTTGCTGGCGGAAATTTAGATCAGTTACCCAGTGTAATGGAGATGTGTATCGGCACCATTCCTGGTTCTAT
>JAVWBZ010000146.1:0-4880 GCA_036649255.1 Bacteroidales bacterium | reverse complement strand
GCATCCCGCAGCGGTTCTGGTAGAAGAAGAGGCGAGAGGCAGAACAGAGAGTGGCAGAAGCTCTTAAGGGGGAAAAATGGCCACGAAGCAAGGAAGAACCGCGAGGAATACAGCGGAAGACGCGACGGCGAAGCCGGCACGCCCTGAAAATCATGTACAAAGAACATACAAATCATCGCGTTCGTTGATGCACAGCACGGGGAATCCGGCCTTATTTCCAATAACTGCATACTCTTTAGGTCCCAAAAGATAATCAACCAAAGAGTAATATTGAGTCATCATGATCACCGTAAGAGAAGCCTCAATTTGAGAAGCATACTGCAAGGAATATTTGTCAATATTATCAACAGTGGGGACAATATTATGAAGTTGATATTGAATTTCAAGATTATGATACAATTTTTCGGTAAAGTCAATATTGTCTTTTAATTTCTTTTTAAGAAAAGCATCTTTATAAGTGGTATATAAAATATGTACGGTAGCACAATAAAATCTACTGAAATAGCCGGCCCATAAAGATTTTTCTTTTGCTTGTCTATCAATATCAAGAGGTAAGATTACATGTTGATAAACAGTAGGTTCGGGCGTTATATTCCCTACCGTCATAACCGGAATGCGGGATGGTTTGATAAATTGAACGGCTTTTTTTCTACTAAAAAAAGTATTTTTACCATTTTTCTCCACTCCAATCACCAACATAGTGGTATTACTCTCTTCTGCATAATCAAAGAGTTTCTTTGGATAAAAATGATCTGATAAGACAAACAATTCAAGATGGTGATCATGGAAAACATCCAAGTCGTTCAGAAAATGAATAGAGTCAACAGAATGAAAAGATTTTTCGTTTTTTTTATCGGCAGAAGAAAAGGAGAAATCGGTTATGATAGTCAAGGAGGCCTTAAAGATCGTTGCCAAAATAGCTCCATGGCGCACAGCGGTTTCCCCATATTCCGAAAAATCTGTAATGGCAATAATATTCAACTTTTTCTTTTCTTCCATAAAATCAAGCAGTTGTTATCACGCCTATGAATGGAGGCCTTTCACAACAGGTTTGGCAGCCATGTATTCTTTTAAATAAAACGGTTCGAAATAAGCGATATTTTCAAATTCTTGTTGTTCAAACTTACGGAGTGCTATTTCTATCATGTTTTGGGCCGACAAAGGGGTTTCATCAAATTGGGCATTGGGAGAGTGGCTCAGCATTTCCTTACACTTGGCTACCCCATTCCCGCAAAACAAGGTTACTTTCTTTTTCAACATCTCAGAAAAAGAGCCCTCCTTAACAATTTCAGCATAGGTTCCTTTCAGACACTGTCCCATTCCATCAAAAAGGGCTGTAAAAACTTCCATTCGCCGAGCATCCAAAAGAGGAACATAATAAAAAGGAGCCGTAGCGAGATGTGATGTCAAATGGCGTGCTCCGGCTACTATACTTTCAAGCGTAGCAACGGTAATCACAGGAATATCAAGTGAATAGGCCAGTCCTTTGGCAGTTGAAGTTCCTATACGCAACCCCGTATAGGAACCGGGGCCTATACTCAAACCAACGGCATTTAATTGTTCTTTGGCTATTTTCGCTTCCTTCACCGCCTGTTCAATAAAAACAATTAAATTTTTAGCATGAGAATTACCGTTGGCCGTTTCTACCAAAGCGATAAGTTCTTTCCCTTTTGAAATTGCCACGGAACAAACTTCGGTAGCTGTTTCAATGTGCAAGATATACGGATTTTCTTGATGATTCATAATGAAAATAGATCAAAATAACATTTTGCAAAAATACATATTTTTATTTCTGAAAATTATTTTATCTTTGTCGATGTTTTGTGAATAAGGTTGTAATACAATAGATGAATAAAAATCTTAAAATAAAAATAGTATGAAAAACATTGTAGTGGGAATTGATTTTTCCAAAAATTCACTGAATGCGATGAGACATGCAGTTGCGATTGCCCTTAAAAATAATGGAAAGATACATTTAATTTGGGTTAAAACTCCGGGAGCATCTGAAAGTATTGTGAAAGATAATGCGAATGCTTACACCATGAAAGCAGAAGAAAGATTAATAGAATTAGTTAATGAATGCAAAACCGAAGCTCCTAATTGTTCGGTTCATTACGTTATTTTAGAAGGAAAGCCTGCCACTGAAATCACTACATACGCTTCCAATATTACAGATTCCATTATCGTAATCGGGACCCATGGAGTTTCAGGATTTGAAGAAATTTTTGTAGGAAGTAATGCATTCAAAATCATCACATTAAGTACAGTTCCCGTTTTAATTTTAAGAGAAGGTATTGAAATACATCGTGATTTAACTCAAATTTTAACCCCTATCGATACCAGTTTTGAAACCTTACAGAAAATGAAATATGCCATTAATTTTGCCAAAATTTTTTCTGCCAAATTATTTTTATTGGGGCTTGTAGCACCTGTTTTACCCGAAACCAGACATACTATCAATATTCAGTTGACGCATGCTTCCAACATGTGCCAACAGGCCAATATACGTTTTGATGCCAGATCTATTGATGTTAACGGTATTCCGACTAAAACTGTGATAGATGTGGCTAAAATGCTGGATGTAAATTTAATGGTCATTATGCGTGAAGAAGAAGAAGATTTTTCTACTTTTTGGTTAGGCAGTATTACCCGTCAATTGGTAAACAACACGCCCATGCCTCTGTTGATTATTCCAAATGTAAATCATTATGATGTAAGCAAATAATATTATCTTTCTATGAAAAAAAATCTTTTAATTTTAACCATTGCTTTTGCAACAATGGTTCATTTTCAAACAATGGCTTGTACCAACTTTATCATTACCAAGGGGGCAAGCAAAGACGGTTCTTGCATGGTAACTTATGCAGCCGACTCACATACCTTATATGGTGAACTCTATTACAAACCCGCTGCCAACTATCCCGCTGGCACTTTCATGGATGTGATAGAATGGGATTCGGGGAAATTATTGGGACAAATTCCACAAGTTACTCATACCTATTCGGTGGTAGGCAACATGAACGAACATCAATTGGCTATCAGCGAAACCACTTATGGTGGAGTAGCCAGTTTGGAAGGCACCCCCGGCATGATTGATTATGGTTCTTTGATTTATATCACGTTACAACGTGCCAAAAATGCACGCGAGGCCATCAAAACTATTTCTTATTTGGTTGATACTTATGGATATTGCAGTAGCGGTGAATCTTTTTCCATTATAGATCCTAATGAAGCCTGGATTTTTGAAATCATTGGAAAAGGTCCTGAAATGAAAGATAACAAAGGAAAAATTGTAAAAGGTTGGTCAAATGGTGCCGTTTGGGTAGCTCGTCGTATTCCCGACGGATATATCAGCGGTCATGCCAACCAAGCCAGAATCACCTCCTTTCCTTTAAGTGACGGCAAAACTTCTATCACTTCCAAAGAGATTGACAAGATGATCTTTAATCCGGAAATAGAAACCGTATATGCATATGATGTCATTTCATTTGCTCAATTAAAAGGGTTATATAATCCCAAAAATGGTCCTTTTAGTTTTTGTGATACCTATGCTCCTCTTGATTTTGGTGCTGCCCGCGGTTGCGAGGCACGTGTTTGGATGGGATTTTATCGTTGCAATTCTCAATTGATGGCTCCTTATGAGGATTATGCAAGAGGTGATAATCTTACCAACAGGTTTCCTCTTTGGATTAAACCTGCCAAAAAATTAGACGTATTGGACGTCATGCAATTAATGAGAGATCATTACGAAGGAACCTCCATGGATATGACCCAGGATTTGGGAGCAGGTCCTTATGAATGCCCTTACCGTTGGAGACCAATGAGCTGGGAAGTGGACGGCAAAAAATATTTACATGAACGTGCCACTGCTACCCAACAAACAGGTTTTTCTTTTGTGGCACAATCACGCGGTTGGCTACCCGATCAATTCGGTGGAATTTTATGGTTTGGTGTTGACGATGCTGCCAGCACTTGCTATGTACCCATGTTTTGCGGGATTACCGAAATTCCGGAAGCCTTCAGAGAGGGCAATGGCTCCATGGTTGACTATTCTCCCACTGCTGCCTTTTGGATTTTTACCAAAGTAAGCAATTTCGCCTATTCAAGATACAAAGACATGATCGTTCACATTAAATATAAACAGGCACATTTGGAAAGTAGCGCCGTAAATGCCATCAAGGCAATGGAACCTGAAATGGTTGAACTTTACAAAAATAATCCTACCAAAGCACAGCAACGTATTAATCAATTTTCCAATAATAGAACCGAAATGGTTTGCAATGAATGGAATAAATTATTTGAATATCTGTTAATTAAATTTAATGATGGAAACATAAAGAAGGAAAAAGACGGTAAATTTATCAAGACAGATACCAAAGTGCCTCAATGTGAATTCCCTGATCAACCTGCCTATTCTGAAAAATGGTATAAAATGATAATCAAGGATGCTGGAGATAATCTTCTTTATAAAGAATAAAATTTATACAAGACGTTAAACAGATGTGCAAAACAAAATAGTTTGAATTTAGCTCATCATGTTAAGCGGTTTAATGTCGTTATTTATCATTGCGCCACTGTTGAGTATGGTGATTAACACCTCGCCAGTGGCGTTTTTTGAAACAGCAAAGGAAACAGAAGTTCAGCAAAGTATTTTTTTACTTTAGGGGTTGCTTTGCCACCACCTATTTCAGTAGTATCCCAAAAAGTGCGTATTTGCTATTTTCATTTTGCGTTGCAAAGTTAATTATTATATTTTATTATTTTTCGATTTGTTCATTTAAATTGGGCACTCCGCTTCGGCTACGCCTTCGCTTCGTGCCCAATTTTACCGTTCATTCGTCCCACCTGAACTTCCTGGTTTCGTATTTTAATGCCGTTAT
>JAVWBZ010000145.1:0-4909 GCA_036649255.1 Bacteroidales bacterium | reverse complement strand
TAATTATTGCCACCCCCACAGGTTCCACCGCTTATTCATTGAGTTGCGGAGGTCCTATCATCGTTCCATCCACTCAAGTAAACGTACTTACACCTATTGCCTCACATACTTTGGGAGTTCGTCCCATTGTAATTCCGGCAGAAGTGGAGATTAAAATCGTAGTAGAGAGTCGTCATCACAATTTTTCATTAGCACTTGATTCACAAAGAGTTGTAATTGAAAATCCTGTAGAATTAAGTATCACCAAAGAAAAATTCAGTATCAAAACATTGCTTTTTCATTCCACCGATTTTTACAGTATTATCCGAGAAAAACTGCTTTGGGGCATTGACAAAAGAAATGAAAACAAAAACCGATAAATATTTATATAATTGACAATCAAAATGCTTTTGATCTTTCAGTTAAAAAAATAACGGATTTATAAATCAAGTTAAAAATATAGATCAATGAAAAAAATTGTAGGAGTCATAATGGGATCCACCAGCGATTGGAATGTGATGAAAGAAGCTTGCAACCTATTAGAAGAATTTGGAATTCCATATGAAAAATTTGTAGTAAGTGCGCACCGCACACCCGATCGGATGTTCGAATATGCAGAAAATGCTCGTGAAAAAGGCATTAAAGTGATTATTGCCGGAGCTGGTGGAGCGGCACATTTACCCGGTATGACAGCTGCCAAAACAACCCTGCCAGTTATTGGAGTACCTGTTAAAAGCTCCAACCTCAACGGTCTTGATTCCTTACTATCGATCGTTCAAATGCCAGGCGGTATTCCAGTAGCCACTGTAGCCATTAACCAGGCTAAAAATGCAGGTTTATTGGCCGTACAAATAATCGGGGCATTTGATGAAACCGTGGCACAAAAATTAAAAAAATATCGCGATGAAATGCGTGATATCGTGTTAGAAAGCGAGTTAGACTAATTATCATTACTTTTCTTCCTTATCAAAAAATGATCAAATAAAAATAGAGGTGTTTGTTTCCTATCTTTTTTATGATCCTATTCTCTAAATAAGTAGAATTTTATTTTTTTATGCCTTTTTTTGACTCATTGCCACACCATCCATTTCTGATATTATCATTTTTTCTTATATATCAAAAAGCAAGATTTTTTGGTTGAACTTAATTATATAATATCTTGAAAATAAAGAGACTTTAAAAATTAATGAATCAACAAACAGAAAGAGAAAAAGATATTTCAAACATTTTAAAAGTGCCTATTTTTTATATTAAATATGGCGTATATTTGCCGCGTTTTTTAAGACTCCTTCTCATTTTGGAACTTTAAAAAATAAACAAAAAAAGAGAATTTAAAGTAATTGATAGTGAATAAAATATATTATTATTTTCATTGAATGGATCATAAAAAAAAGGGATGCATAGGTATTACCTATAATCTTAAAAGTTACTATTTAGCCAAAAACTATTCGACCCATGAAGTGGCCGAATTTGATTGTGAAGAAACTATCAATGCCATTGAAAATATTCTGGTAGAAGAAGGATATGAAGTAGATAAAATAGGATGTTTAGAAGAATTGATGCCAAGGTTGTTAGCAGGTAATAACTGGGATTTGGTTTTCAACTTGGCAGAAGGAGTGAATGGTATTGGACGCGAAGCCCAAATCCCGGCACTCCTTGATGCCTATAAAATTCCTTATACATTCTCCCCTACCGAAGTATTGGCAACTGCATTGGATAAAGGCTTGACCAATGCCATCATGCGAACACATCATATTGCCACTGCCGATTTTTTTGTCGTGCGGAATGAAAATGATATCAAAAAAGTAAAAATAGAATATCCTTTGTTTGTCAAACCCATTGCAGAAGGCACCAGTATGGGGGTTTCACGTTTTTCATTCATCGAAACTCCCGAAGAATTGCGCCAACAATGCCTTTATATACTCAACACTTTTCATCAAGCGGCTTTGGTGGAAGAGTATTTGCCAGGTCGTGAATTTACCGTCGGAATGCTGGGTACAGGCGATAAATCGAAAATACTTGGAGTCATGGAAATTATGACAACAGGGAATGCCGACCGTCAAGCTTATACCTATGATAATAAACAGTTTTATGAAGATCGAATGATCTATAAATTGGTTGATGAACCCTCCGTGGCCAAACTTGCACACAAGGCATGGCGTGCATTACATTGTCGTGATGCTGGCAGAATAGATGTGCGAATCAATTCGAAAGGCCAACCTTGTTTTATGGAAATAAATCCTTTGGCAGGTTTAAATCCTACCTATTCCGATTTACCTATTTTATGCAATCAATTAAATTTCCCGTATAAAAGCCTTATCAAACATATTGTTGAAGAAGCCTTAGACCGAAAACAAAAATGAAAATAGCCATATTACGCAATCATATCAAGAATCATGCTGTAAATTTAGACGCTTTAGACAATCTTGAAGAAGCCAATTTTGCGGAACAATATCTCGCCAAACATCATCAAATCAAACAAATTGCTTTTGTATCTGATTTACATATAGTGATCACGGAACTGACTACATTTCAGCCCGATGTAGTTTTCAACCTGGTAGAAACCGTTTGCAACAGCGATGCTTTATCCATTATAGCGGTTCAATTATTGGAGTATTTGCGAATTCCTTACACCGGAAATCGTATGATGGCTCAAACCATTACTGCCAACAAAACCTTGACAAAGAAATTTTTACAACGTTATCGAATTCCAACCCCTTCTTCCAAATTCATTTCTAACACCGATTATATCATCAAAGCCAACACCGAACATTCTTCTATCGGATTGGATAATAGTTGCATTGCTCGCTTTAAATCCGCAAACGACTTAAAACAGGCTCTTAAAAAAAAGGTCGAAGCAACAGGTATTCAAGAATGGATGGCCGAACAATACATTGAGGGCAGAGAATTTAATTGTGCCTTTATTGCCAATGAAATTCTTCCTCCTGCCGAAATGTGCTTTGACAAAGAATTTATCGGACATAAAATCCTGACTTATGAGGCAAAATGGGATGAAAAGGCTGATTCATATAGACAAAGCAAGCGTAGTTTCGAGATAGCCCCCTCTCTAAAACAACGTTTAATAGAACTTACATTGCTTTGTCAAAAAAAACTTAAACTCAAGGGATATGCTCGAGTTGATTTTCGAATGGATGCAAACGAAAATTTATACGTAATTGACATTAATACAAACCCTTGCATTTCTCCGGATTCAGGTTTTGTTGCCATGGTAGAGCAACACGCCCTTTCCATAGAAGAAATGTTTAACAAAATAATGGAGGATGCTTTTATTTCGTAATCATATTGATAGAAAGGATCTTATAAGCATAAGACGCCTATTGCAATCAACGGGGTTTTTCGAACAATCTCCCGACGAAATTGATATTGCGATAGAATTAGCTGAAATGGCGCTTGAACAGGGAAATAATATTGAGAATTACGATTTTATAATGGCAGAGCAAGATGATCAAGTGGTCGGATATGTCTGTTTTTCAAGAGTTCCCTGCAGCATTTCGTCATTCGAAATTTATTGGTTATGCGTAGATCAACGCTGGCAAGGAAATCATATCGGGAAAAAACTCATTGAAGAAACCATCCAAATCATCAGAACTTGTGGTGGGAAAAAATTAATTTTACAAACTGCAGGTCGGACACAATACATTCCCACACAAAAATTCTATTCTGCCTGTGGTTTTATCGAAGAAGCCCGAATCAAAGATTACTATGCAGAAGGCGACGATTGTCTGATTTTCACCATGGGAATTAATTAATTTATTCAAAGTTCTAATCGAATTTTATAAGAAAGCTTCTTTTTTATTTCTTCGCCACCGAAAAGCCGAATTTACCCAAAATCTTTCCCAGACCATAGTAATGTCCATGCGAATAAGTTACCAAATTGGCTCTTTTCAATTCCATTGCATTACTTTTTTTATCAAACAATATCTCATCGGCATTTACCGCCACTATTTCGGCAATAAACATGTCATGCGAACCCAAAGTAACAATCTGCTTTACTACACATTCCAAATTAATAGGTGATTCATAAATCAAAGGAGCTCCAACCTTATTTGCTTTAACAGGGGTTAAATTGGTTTCCAAAAATTTATTGAACTTTTTGCCGGAACGAACACCGCACCAATCGGTAACCGCAACCAAATTTTCATTGACCAAATTGATCACAAATTCTCCCCGTTCTTTGATAATACCATAGGAATGCCGCTCAGGGCGCACCGAAATATAGCACATCGGCGGATCTGAACAGATTGTACCTGCCCATGCCACTGTAATAATATTATATTCATCAGGAGTATTGCCACAACTCACCATTACCACAGGAGCAGGATTCAACATATTGCCCCCTTTCAGCACTCTTTTATTTATTCTTTTCATTTTAAACCTTGATTTTGAATAATGAAATATTCTTTTTTAATTTAAGCTACTGTATAATACGTTTTTCACAGAAGCGTTGGAAACTAAGTGGCGAAGATACAAAAATTATCACATTCCCATTCATTCTACAAGAGGGAACAAATCATCTCATTTGTTAGAAAGAAGTAGACCGACTTGTTCATCACACCTCTCATCAGCTATTTCTTGAGTTTTTTTAAATCGGTTATAACAAAGACAATGCTTTCCTTCATGTTTCACAATATCATTCTGCCCAATTAATTTGGCATTTTCTGAAAAATGAAAGCATCAATAAAATCACCACAACATTTATCTAATTATGATTAATTTACTATCTATGAAAAAATTTAAATTGTTATTCTATATAAAAATAATTTTATCTTTAATAACCTGTTTTTCTAGCATCTAAATCAAGAACATGATGAACAATTATAGCCAAGACCAAAGAATCGTAGGAAATTTAAATGCCAGCGGGCATCATTTTACTTTTTCAGTAGTTCAGAGAAACTAAAAAATCGGAGCG
>JAVWBZ010000144.1:0-4909 GCA_036649255.1 Bacteroidales bacterium | reverse complement strand
AAAAGGTCGGAAATGGCAAATGTATCGTCAAATTGTTTTTTTCTGATGAAATAATAGGTAGAAACGATGGCAATCCGTTGCGTCCAAAGATGATCGGTTTGGGCAAATTGATACAACGGTTCTCGCGATTTGTCAAAAAGATAGCTTCCTACAATATCGCGAGAAGTTAAATCTACCAGATCCCAATTGTTGATTTTGTTAAAATGCCCAATATAAAAGGTGTAAATCTTTTCCCGTACCTTCTCTTCTTTATTTTGATGGAACATTGCAACCAGAAATAACAGTCCTGTCAGGCGGCATTCATGGTAGGTGTCGTTTATTAATTTTTCAATTTCTTTTAAATCAATTTGTTTGTATTTTTTCACCAAAGCCCTTTGCTGGGGAACTACCACCCCTATAAATTGGTCGCCTTCTCCGTATTCTCCCGAACCGCATTTAAAAAACCGCGACAGGGTGTTGGCCTTTTCAGGAGTACCCAATGTAAATAACTCTTTTTTAATTTCTTCTGCTTTCATGGTACATCAATAGTTTTGAAATAATTTACCCTGATAGGAATCTCGTTCCTGCATTTTTTTTTCAATGAGTTGCAAGACCACATCGTAACGAACAGTACCCCAATGATTAACGGAAAGAAAACGCGGGGGAACTTCTCCTGCAAATCTTTCAATAATAAATTCAGGATTCAATTTCTCTGTAAATTGAATAATAAAATCAAGGTATGAATCAAGATCAAAAGAATAAAAATCAGCATATTTTTCCCGATACTCAACTTCCATGGCCGTGCCTTTGATAATTTGCAGCTGATGAAACTTAAGGCTGTTTAAATTCAACCGATTGATGAGGGTAACATCGTCCAGCCACGTTTTCGGAGTTTCTCCCGGCAACCCGAAAATGAAATGCCCTCCCGTATGAATATTGCGGGCTGCAGTCTCTTCTATGGCTTGTTGGGCTTGCTCAAAAGTATGCCCCCGGTTAATACGGAGCAAGGTTTCATTGTGACAACTTTCGATACCATATTCGATGGATACGAACATTTTTTCTTTCAATTCTTCAAAATAATCCAATTTTTCCCGATCCATACAATCGGGACGAGTGCCTATTACAATTCCTTTAACCAAAGGGTTTTCAATGGCGGTACGATACTTGCTTTTTAAAACGGATAATGGGGCGTGTGTGTTGGAAAATGCTTGAAAATAAGCCAAATAACCATCAGCCCTACGGTAACGGTTTTGATGAAAAAGTATGCCTTCTTCCAATTGTTGTGATATGCTTTTTTGAGGCTGGCAGTAGGAGGGATTAAAGGCATCGTTGAGGCAGTAAGTACAACCGTTTAATCCCACGGTTCCGTCGCGGTTAGGACAACTGAACCCGGCATCTAAGGTTAATTTTTGTACACGGCCACCAAACTGAACCTGTAAAAATCTTTTATAGGAATTAAACCGACGATGATCGCCCCATATATATGACATGAGAGGTTGTAAATTAATCGGCAAAAATACGGTTTTTTGCGAACATGCTTTCATCTCATCAAAAAATCGTAAATTTGCACCCCTAAAAAATGGTAAAAATTAACTTGGCAGGTGAATTTTTTTGTTGCCTTAAAAAGTAAACACGTAAATACGATCACAACCTAATTATTCAATTTATATAATATATAATGAAAAAAATATCATTTCTTCTTATTTTAACCCTTTTTTTCTCTTTTTCAAGAGCCGACGAGGGAATGTGGCTTCCTCTTTTTTTGAAATACAATGAAGCTGAAATGCAACAAATGGGCTTTAAACTTACCGCCGAAGATGTATATAGTGTAAATCATCATAGTATGAAAGATGCCATTGTGCTTTTTGGAGGCGGATGTACCGCTGAACTGATTTCTAATCAAGGCCTTTTGCTAACCAATCATCATTGTGGGTATTCCTATATACAACGGTACAGCACTTTAGAACACAATTATCTGCATGATGGTTTTTGGGCCAAATCCTTTCAGGAAGAAATCCCGTGCGAAGGTCTTTCCGTTACCTTCTTGGTAAGAATGGAAGATGTAACCAAACAAGTTTTACAAGGAGTTACCGATCGAATGAATGAGGTGGAACGTAATAAAATGATTGCAGACAATATAAAAAAGGTAAAAGAAATGGCGTTGCAGGGAACCCATTATGAGGCAGTGGTTAAATCTTTTTATTATGGAAACCAATACTTTATGTTTATAAATGAAGTCTATAACGATGTTCGTTTGGTGGGAACACCTCCTGAAAGCATCGGAAAATTTGGTGGAGATACTGATAATTGGGTATGGCCTCGTCATACCGGTGATTTTTCCTTGTACCGTATTTATGCCGATCGGAATAATAACCCTGCCGATTATTCCAAAGACAATGTTCCCTATAAACCAAAGAAATATTTTCCTATTTCGATCAAGGGCGTGGAAGAAAATGATTTTACGCTGGTTTTCGGTTACCCTGGCACGACCATGCAATTTCTGATCTCAGATGGAATCGATTTGGTGGTCAATGCTCGAAATCCCGTTGCTATTCACCAACGTGGAGTACGTCTTGATATCATGAAAAAATATATGGACCAATCACTTCCTATACGGTTAATGTATTCAGCTAAAGCCAATAGCATTTCTAACGGATGGAAAAAATGGATAGGAGAGAACAATGGGATTAAAGATTGTAAAGTAATCGAAAAGAAACGGGCGGAAGAAGCTGGATTTATGCAATGGGTGGTTGCCGATGAGACTAGAAAATCGTTGTATGGTAGTATTTTACAGGATATTAAAAACGATTATAAAATATATCGTAACTTCGATAAATCATTTAATTATGTCAACGAAACATTTAATGCCATTGAACTGTTCCGCTTTCTGTATCAAAATTGCTATCCTGTAGTAGCTTTGTCTTTACAAAAAAATAGCAGCGACGATGATTTTAATAAGGCAAAAGCTCAGTTACTAAATAATATTGACGGATTTTATGCTTCTTTTTATAAACCCATCGACAAAGAAGTGTTTGTAGAATTACTCCATTACTATTTTTCTACTCTGGAACCCGAATTAATTCCGGAAGCACTTCGTCAATATCTCAACATCCCTCAATCACAATTGTCTTTAATGGCAGATGAAATCTATGAAACTTCTGTTTTTTCCGATGCCGCTTCATTCAAAGCCTTTATTGAAAAAGCCAATAAGAAAAGTATGGCCAAGTTGAGCAAAAATCTTGCTTTTCAATTAATGATTCCGGTCTATAATTCGTATCAACTTAATTATGAAAATATAATAACTATTAAACAGAAGTTGAATAACCATTATAGAATTTATGTGGAAGCTTTGATGGAAAAAGATAAAGAAAAAACGTTCTATCCAGATGCCAATCTTACCATGCGGGTAACATACGGTAAGGTAAAAGGGTTTGAACCGACTGATGGTGTTGAGTATGTTTATTATACCACCATTGACGGTATCATGGAAAAAGAAAATCCGGATGTTTTTGATTATAAGGTGGCTCCTAAATTAAAATCTTTATATGAATCTAAGGATTATGGAAGATATGCCAATCGGAACGGAGAATTGCCAGTCGCTTTTATTGCCAGCAACCATACAACTGGAGGAAATTCTGGAAGCCCTGTCATCAATGCGAATGGAGAATTGATAGGTGTTAACTTCGACCGGGTGTGGGAAGGCACAATGAGTGATCTTAATTATGACGTAAACCGGTGTCGCAACATCAGTCTTGATATTCGTTATTTTTTGTTTATTGTGGATAAATTTGCCGGTGCGCAAAATTTACTTGAAGAGATGGAAATTAAATAAAATGAATGCTTAAAATATTAAATTAATTGGAAATACAAAGACGATGATCAGTTTTGAAAAGATAGATAAATATTCTCTAAGATATGCTGCCTTATTTCGCTATGTGCGTTTTATACACCGCTATGTTTACCATTCGAATTATGATATTGTAGGAAAGGAAAATCTTCCTAAAAAAGGAGAAGCGACGCTGGTCATTTCCAATCATCAGAACGGCCTGATGGATGCTTTGGGCGTTTTATTTACGTTTCGGGATGATCGCCAACCCGTATTTATTGCCCGTGCCGATATTTTTAAAAAAGAAACGGCAGCCAGGTTGCTAAGATTCATGAAAATCATGCCCGCCTTTAGAACTGTGGATGTAACTCGTTCTGAGGTGGGCAAGAGTGCTGGAATTTTTTTGCGTGCCGCCCGCGTTTTGATAGAAGGAGGTACCGTTGCCATCTTTCCGGAAGCAGGACATGAATCGTGCCACCATTTGGGAACTTTTAAAAAAGGATTTCCCCGTATTGCCTTTAAGGCGGCCGAAGAATCTGGTTACGAGCTTGATCTTAAGATTTTGCCCATGGTGAATCATTATGACAATTATCTTAATTTTAGACAAAAGAAAACCATGATCATTGGAAAACCTTTTGGTTTTAGTGAATTATATGAAATCTATAAAACCAAACCCAATGATGCCTATTTGCTGCTCAATGAAAAATGCCGCCCGGTTATCAAAGAGATGATGTTGGATATTGAAGATTTAAATTATTATGATCAGTATGATACCCTTAGAGGGCTTTATTGCGAACGATTGTTAAAGAAAAGAGGAAAGAAAATTTCTTATTTTCCTTATCATCTTGCTGCTGATAAGGAAATTGTAAATAAATTAGATGAAATCAAAGAAACAGAACCTGCACGCTTTGAGTGTTTGATGAACAAAGCTCAACATTACCAAGAAGGAGTTCGGGCTTTTCAATTACGAGATTGGGTGATCAACAAAAAGGTATCCCTTGGAGAATTAATCCTGAAAAGTGTCATCATGCTACTACTGTTTCCTCTATTTTTATTCGGATTTATTAATAATTACCTGCCTTTTAATGCTTCGCGCCTGTTGAC
>JAVWBZ010000143.1:0-4952 GCA_036649255.1 Bacteroidales bacterium | reverse complement strand
AGACATCAAAATTAGTGGGAAAAACATCTTGCCCATGTCAAAACTTCCTGCTTTGGTTGATCGTTTAAAAATCAATATAGGGATTATTACGGTTCCCAAGCAATATGCCCAAGAAATTTGCAATATAATGGTAAAATCAGGAATTCGAGGAATTTGGAATTTTGCTCCCATTCATCTCGAAGTTCCTGCTGACATTGTAGTCAAAAACGAAAACATGGCTGCCTCTTTAGCCTATCTTTCAAGAAAATTATCAGAAACTATTAATTAATATCCATTTTTAAAATTGTATTGTTATGCAAACAAAAAAAGCAAACTCTGAAGTCGATAAAAAAATATCTATTGAAGATATGATCGATTCTTTGGTAAAAAATGCCGAAAAGGCCCTGCAGGAGTATATCTCTTTCGATCAGGAAAAAGTCGACAAAATTGTGTACGCCATGGCATTAGCCGGTTTGGATCATCATCGCGAACTGGCAAGGTTAGCACACGAAGAAACCGGTCGCGGGGTCTATGAAGACAAAGTGATCAAAAACATTTTTGCTACCGAATACATATGGAATTCCATCAAACATGAAAAAACGGTGGGCGTAGTAGACGAAAACGAATTGGAAGGTTACGAAGAAGTAGCTGAACCAGTGGGAATTGTAGCGGGAGTAACTCCGGTTACCAACCCAACTTCTACCACCATGTTCAAGGCTCTGATTTGCGCCAAAGCACGCAACCCTATCATTTTCGGATTTCATCCTTCCGCACAACAATCTTCCTTGGCCGCGGCCAAAATATTAAGAGAAGCCGCCGTTGCCGCTGGTGCACCAGAAGCTTGCATTCAATGGATTGAATATCCTTCCGTAGAAGCTACCAATGCTTTGATGAATCATCCCAACGTATCCCTCATCTTGGCAACAGGCGGAAGCGGTATGGTAAAAGCAGCTTATAGTTGTGGAAAACCGGCCTTGGGAGTGGGCCCCGGCAATGCACCCTGTTATATTGAAACCTCTGCCAACGTAAAACGTGCCTGCACCGACCTGATGTTGTCCAAAACTTTCGACAACGGAATGATTTGTGCCTCCGAACAAGCAGTAATCGTAGATAAAGTCATTTCAACATTATTTGAAAACTACATGAAAGAAAATAACTGCTATTTCTTAAACGAGAAAGAGATAGAAGCCGTTTCAAAATTCGTTATCAATAGTGAAAAAGGAGCTGTTAACCCCGCTGTAGTCGGAATGAGCGCTCATTGGATCGCCGAAAAATCAGGGATCAAAGTTCCGGAAAACACCAAAATATTGATTGCCAAATTAAAAGACGTAGGTCCTGATTATCCGTTATCCAGAGAAAAACTTTCCCCGGTATTGGCCTATTTTGTGGTAAATAATCACATCGAAGGATTTGACATTTGCCGTAAAATGCTTGACTTTGGCGGTTTGGGACACTCTGCCATCATTCATAGTAGCAATGAAGATCTGATTCGTAAATTCGGAAAAGCCATGAAAGTAGGGCGAATCATCGTCAACTCACCTTCTTCACAAGGAGCCATCGGCGACATTTACAATACCAATACCCCATCGCTTACCCTTGGATGCGGCTCATATGGTAAAAACAGTACCACCTCCAATGTGTCAACCGTAAATTTAATCAATAAAAAAAGAATCGCTAAAAGAAGAGTCAATATGCAATGGTTTAAAATTCCCCCGAAAATTTATTTCGAATATGGTTCCGTTCAATATCTGGAAAAGATGGAAAATATTTCCAAAGCCTTTATCGTAACCGATCCGATGATGGTTCAGTTGGGTTACGTAGATAAAGTATTGTATTACTTGAGAAAACGCACCGACAGCTGCCACTTTAAAATCTATTCCGACGTAGAACCCGATCCGGATGTGGAAACCATCATGAGAGGAGTTAACGACATGCGTTCCTTCCAACCCGACGTGATTATTGCTTTGGGCGGTGGTTCTGCAATCGATGCAGCCAAAGGAATGTGGCTGTTCTACGAACATCCTGATGCTACCTTCGACGGTTTAAAACAGAAATTCATGGATATCCGCAAAAGAGTGGTTAAATTCCCTAAATTGGGTTCCATGGCTCAGTTCGTTGCTATTCCAACTACTTCAGGTACGGGAAGTGAAGTAACCGCCTTCGCCGTAATCACCGATAAGAAAAACGGAAATATTAAATATCCGTTGGCTGACTATGCCCTAAGACCCGACGTAGCCATCATCGACCCCCAATTTGTAGTGTCATTGCCCAAAGCGCCCACGGCCGATACAGGAATGGATGTACTAACCCACGCCATTGAAGCCTATATTTCCAATATGGCCAACGATTATACCGACGGATTAGCCCTGCAAGCCATGGACTTGGTATTCGGATACTTGAAAAGAGCATACGAAAACGGAGCCAGCGACATGAAAGCCAGAGAAAAAATGCACAATGCATCTTGCATCGCCGGAATGGCTTTTACCAATGCATTTTTGGGATTAAATCACAGTATGGCACACAAATTGGGTGGGGAATATCATATTCCACACGGAAGAGCCAATGCCATCCTATTGCCTTACGTATTGAAATACAACTCGTTAAAACCCGTTAAGTTTGTGGCATTCCCTAAATACGACCACTTCATTGCAGACGAAAAAATTGCCAAAGCAGCCCGTTTCTTGGGGTTCGGCGGTAAAAACGACGAAGAAAGCATCGATAATTTTATCAATGCCATCCGTCAACTGATGACCGACCTGCACATGCCTCTATCCATCAAAGAAACTGGTGTTAACGAAACCGTATTCACCAGTAACTTACGCCAATTGGCCGAAAAAGCTCACGACGACCAATGTACCGGTGCCAATCCTAAATACCCATTAGTAGCCGAAATTATGGAAATCTATCAAAAAGCTTATAACGGTAAATAAAAAATAAAAGAAGGGCGTGCCGGCTTACGCCGTCGCGTTTTTCGCTACAAGTCCTCATTCCGCTGTGCTCCATTCCGGGCTTTCCGCTTCAACCGCTCACGCAGGCCTCAATCGGACACTCAACAATGGGGACTTGTTATTGCTTATTAACAAGCTGAAAAGCACAAACCAAAAGGGAAAACTTTCTTCCAACCCAAAACAACTTTCTTAAGCAAATAAAAATTGATTGTTGTCCGATAAAAATTTAGCAACAATAACAAATCAGGGCTGAGATCCACTGCGGATTGCAGCCCTTTGGTTTACTTTGTGGCAATGAAGTAATCCTTGGCTTTTCATCTTTATTGTTTATGCTCTATACCTAAACATTTCAACCCATGAACGAAAATGCACATTTTATCAGACAACCAATATATAATCAGTTACTTTCTTTAGTAGATAAAGGTGCAATCGACAAAATGAGGAAGATCGTGGTCATGACGGCTATCCTCATTCCGTTATTTTGCTTTATACCATATTGATACGCTATGATTTCCTATGCGAAATCGTTGTAAACATACTTCCAAAGGCACGTAAGTTGCCGCATTCAGACATTGATTATGGTGAGCGAAGCACGCTATCCAAAGCAAATAACCACCGAAGCAGTGTAGAGCAGATGTCCTTCCGCTGTACAACAAGTATAAGGATATTTTAGCGGACAGCTGCGCCTTCAAATAGGATCAATCATGGGAGAATACTCTACATCATGGATTCTATTAATAGCACACTGTTTCCAACCTCCTAAAAGGATTCGATCAAAGACCAAACATGGGTAAAAAGAAGGGCGCTATAAAGGTTAATACCATTTTAAAAGCTAACCAAGGGGCTTTATTCAATTCATTTCACCTCAACAGCCACGCATTTAATTAAAACTTCGTAGTGGTTCATTGTTGGCCATGCATAGAACCTAAATTGATTATCCGTTATTTGAGAATTGACACAAAACGGTGTTTCTTACGTCACGAAAATAAAAAAAATGCATTATCAAAAACTTGCAGTGCACTATATTGTCGATTCTGATAGCTTGATGGTTCTGCTCAACCACGCAATCAAGCTAGAAAAAAATGGCATCACACACCTCACGACGCATTGAGTATTGAGAGAAAAAAAAGAAACGTTACAGTGCGCTACTTCCCAACAATTTTGATTTAGATATTGAAAAATAATCATTATTTATCCACGTAAATGACAGATTGAAAGGCTGTTAAAACAGAACTTTTCTCTGATATACTTCTTTGGTGAGAGTGTCAATGCCATCAAAATCCAGATTTAGTTTACGATGATCTCCAATTTACTCCTCTCAGGCATACCAAAGTGTGTTCGTAATGAATGGAATTTCTCAAATCTTGCCACTATGATAAAACAAACACTGATGTTCTACATTGATTTGTATAGTTTCTGCGAAGATCCGGAAAAATCGTAAATAGATATCAACAAACAACGTAACATTTCGCCACCCTTTTCAATTAAAGAACTTCCTTTTCAAAATTAAAGTGTGAAACCGCATTAAATAAACGATTCCACACTATAATATTCCAATTCGAGTTTTTATCGGACAACAATAGGAGATTAAAACATTCCCCGTAACATTTTCCTTTAAAATAAATGACTTTAAATCACAACGAAATCATTTTACTTTGTCAACCGTCAAAAACAATAAGTAATCTTTTCAGGCAACCGCTGCACAGTTTGCGCTACGCTGCGAATCCGCCTTCTAATATTCTTTTTTCTTTCCGCAAAAAGAATATTATAAATCTTTCAGGCATCTGGCGGAAAAACCTGCGCCCTTACCGTAGTGACCGCTATAGCAACCAGTCGCGCGTTCACCATCCTCGCCATTGTTGTTTTTATAGATACGTAGAGAGTATGCATTGTAGTGAGCATACTGAGAACTACTCTCAAAAACGGCATCCGCTATGAACCACGCAGTCAAAGAACCGGCAGGAAGAGCAGAAAACAGACTTGAATTGGTTGCATCGGCATCGGGTGAATCCCACAGAGGCGAGA
>JAVWBZ010000142.1:0-4974 GCA_036649255.1 Bacteroidales bacterium | reverse complement strand
CCCCTTTTGTGTCTTAGCAGCCATGACTTTTCCCGATGTATTTTATTCTACCACTCCTCCCGAAGCGGAATCACCACACTTTTTTTCAGGAATTGCCGCTACACAAGTGGCGCTTATTCTTTCATGGAAAGAACACGGTTTGGTTACCGTAGCTTTGTGGTCAGTAGTAACGGCTATCGCAGCAGAAGGAATACTGATGATTTTCTTTTAAACAATCTCCCGGTTAGAATTTACCTTCAATATTAAAATCGTCTTTGGTTTGATAAAGATGAGTCGGATAATTTCCATTATAGCAAGCCATACATAAATCTTCACGATTACTGGCTTTCAACAATGATTCTTCCGATAGAAAACAGAGAGAGTCTGCCTCAATAATATTACGAACTTCTTCTTCGCTGTTGGAAGCACTGATCAACTCTTCATACGTGGAAGTATCTACTCCATAAAAGCAAGGATGCCTCATGGGAGGACAAGCAATTCTAACATGTACTTCGGTTGCACCAGCTCCTTTTAACATTCTGATAATACGCTTGGAGGTAGTGCCCCGCACAATGGAATCGTCTATTAAAACAACACGTTTCCCCTGCACCAGCGATCTTACAGGGCTTAGTTTTAGGCGTACCCCTTTTTCACGAAGTTCCTGTGAAGGTTGAATAAAAGTACGTCCTACATATTTATTTTTTATCAATCCCATCTCATAAGGGATTCCACTCTCTTCGGCATATCCTATGGCTGCTGAAATAGAAGAATCGGGAACACCCATCACCAGATCAGCGTCAACCGGAAACTGTTCGGCTAAGATTTTACCGCAATTTTTGCGAAACGAATGTACATTACAGCCTTCAATATCACTGTCGGGGCGCGAAAAATAGACAAACTCCATGGCACACATCTTGTGGGTGGAAGCTTCTGAGAAAAAATGAGAAGTCATGGTTCCGTTTCTTTCCAAAATCAGCATTTCTCCGGGTTCGATATCTCGAATATAAGTAGCTCCTACAACTTCAAGAGCGCAGGTTTCGCTAGAAACTACAAATCCGCCATTAAGTTTACCGAGGACAAGAGGACGAATTCCATTTTTATCACGGCAAACATATAATTTCGTATTGGTTAAAATCAGGAAGGCATAAGCTCCCTCTATCATGGTTAAAGCCTCTTCTATCGCCGCAATACGGTCGCGACGAGTGTCGGTCTTAACTAAATGTGCTAAAATTTCGGTATCGGAAGAAGATTGAAAAATACAACCTTGTGACTCAAGCATGCGTTTTAATCCGCGGGAGTTTACAATATTTCCGTTATGGGCCATCGCAAAATCACCGGTATGATGTCTGAACAAAAAAGGCTGAACGTTGTCGATTCCACCACCGCCAGCGGTGGAGTAGCGAACATGTCCGACGGCACAATCTCCTTTCAATGTGGCTAATTTTTTTTCGGAAAAAATTTCGGTAACCAACCCTTCTCCCCGATCACGGTACATTTCAGTCCCATCGGAAGTGGCAATACCACACCCCTCCTGTCCGCGATGCTGTAAAGCATGTAAGCCATAGTAGGCCAATTCAGCTGCATTACTACAGTTGAAAACTCCAAATACACCGCATTCTTCATTGATGTTATTCGGAAAAAAACATAAATTGTTCATTATTATTCCTTTTCTAAACGTTCTAAAACTTCATGGTAAGCCTCTTCCACTTTTCCTAAATCGCGTCTGAAACGATCTTTATCCAGCCTTTGTTTACTTTCTTTATCCCAAAAACGAGCGGTATCGGGAGAAATTTCATCTACCAACAGTAAATTACCTTCCTCATCATGACCAAATTCAATTTTAAAATCAATCGCCGAAATATCGACTTTATCAAATAAACGAATCAGTTCACTGTTTACCTTCCGGGTAATGTCCCATATTTTATTCAATTCTTCGTACGTCGTATAACCTAAAGCAACAGCATGATGTTCATTGATCAAAGGATCACGCAAATAATCATTTTTCAAACAAATTTCATAAATGGTATTATTTGGAACGGTTCCTTCGGGTATATCCAATCTGCGAGCCAATGATCCGGCTATAATATTTCTTACAATAAATTCCAAAGGCAAAATCTTCACTTTCTTGCAAAGCTGATTTCGATCATCTAATCTTTTGATAAAATGAGTCTTAATTCCAACATCTTCCAGTTTCTTAAAAATCAATTCGGAAATTCTGTTATTCAACACTCCCTTATTTTTGATGGATGATTTTTTTACTCCATAGTAGGCAGTCGCATCATCCTTATACATCATCACAATGAAGTTCGGATGATCGGTTGAATAAAGTTGTTTTGCTTTGCCGTCATATATCAACTCTTTTTTTTCCATGATAGAAAACTAAACTTTTAAAGATTAACGGGTTATAATTTATTGGCGTATCGGGACAAAGATACGTTTTTTTATGTACATTTGCACAGTTATTTTATAAAAAACCACGGATTTTACATGATCGTTACCATTTTTATCATTATTCTAATTGTTGCAATGGGAATTAACATTGTCCTGCTTTTGTTTAATTACAGAAATAAAAAATCGAATATAAATTTTCAAAATAAACTGATTCAGATGGAAACCAAAATAGATGCCATCGACCCTTCCGTAAGAAGAGAATTTTCTCAAAATAGGGGGGAAAATCAGAAATCATTCAAAGAAAATAGGGAAGAGCTTAATTTATCTTTCAAAAATTTAAGCGATTCTTTAAATAATACCGTTGCCTTACTTTCCCAAACACAAAAAAACCAATTTGAACTTTTTTCCAAGCAAGTAGAAAGTAAAATAGGATCGTTGCAAGAAGAAAATAGTAAAAAATTAGATGAAATGCGTAAAGTGGTGGATGAAAAGTTGCAAGATACGTTAGAAAAGAGATTTAATGAATCTTTTAAAATGATTAGCGATCGTTTGGAACAGGTTCATAAGGGATTGGGTGAAATGCAAACTTTGGCATCGGGGGTGGGAGATCTTAAAAAAGTACTTTCCAATGTAAAAACTCGTGGTAATTTAGGAGAAATACAGCTGGGGGCTATTTTAGAACAAATCCTCTCGCCCGAACAATACAAACAGAATGCAATCATAAAGCCGGGGAGTCAGGAACGGATAGAGTATGCTATTAAGCTTCCTGGTAGAAATAAGGATGATCAATCGTTGTTGTTGCCCATCGATTCGAAATTTCCGATTGAAGATTATCAACGGTTAATGGAATTTTACGATCATACTTCTGGTCAAGAACTTAAAATGTTGGAAACGGTGAGCAAACAGTTTGAAAATGCCGTCAAAAAAAATGCAAAAGATATCAGAGATAAATATATCAACCCTCCTTTTACAACCGATTTTGCCATTATGTTTGTTCCCACCGAAGGATTGTATGCCGAGATTCTTCGTCGTACCGGATTGTTTGAGCAATTGCAGCGCGAATATAAAATAACGGTAGTGGGGCCTGCCAATTTAGTGGCTTTTTTAAGCAGCTTACAAATGGGGTTTAAAACCTTGGCAATTGAAAAACGTTCCAGCGAAGTATGGGAAGTATTGGGAGCGGTAAAAACCGAATTTGGGCTTTTCGGCAATGTGTTGGAAAAAACAAAGAAAAAGTTACAGGAAGCCTCTCATGTAATTGATCAGGCGGGAGTACGCACACGTGTTATCGAAAGAAAACTACGTACCGTTCAAGAACTTCCGCAAGCGGAAACGACGGCAATTTTAGGAGAAATAATTGAAATGGAAAAAGAGGATTCAATTGAAAATAAGTAATTTATTATCCTATTTTAATGACTTTGTCTTCGTTGATTAGTTGATATTTTTCACCGCTTTCTGCACATAGGGCAAACCCTTCTTCATCAAAAGCAAGTTGATGTCCGTATTCGCTCATCCAACCTATCTGGCGGGCAGGATTTCCCACCACCAACGCGTATTCAGGAACAGTTTTGGTAACCACGGCACCTGCTCCGATAAAAGCATAACAACCAATGTCATGACCACATACAATGGTCGCATTTGCGCCAATGGTAGCACCTTTCCCCACACGAGTTTTGGCATATTCGTTCTTGCGATTGATGGCACTGCGCGGATTAATTACATTGGTGAAAACCATGGAAGGCCCTAAAAAAACATCCTCTTCGCAGGTAACGCCAGTATAAATGGAAACATTGTTTTGTACTTTGACATTATTTCCCAATACAACATCGGGAGAAATAACCACGTTTTGACCTATGTTACAATGAGACCCGATAACGCAACCAGACATAATATGAGAAAAATGCCAGATCTTAGTACCTTCCCCTATTTGACAAGGAGTATCAATAACAGCAGTGGGATGTGAAAAATAATTTTTTTCCATGCGAAAATATGGATTAATGAATCAAGCTGATTCTATAACGATGCTAAGAAATTTTTTACGATAAACTGTAACTGTTCTTCATCCAATTCCGTGTGCATCGGTAATGAAACAACCTCTTTACAAAGTTCTTCGGTAACGGGAAAATCGCCCTCTTTCAATCCAAGATGTTGAAAAGCTTTTTGCAAATGCAAAGGTACCGGATAATAAATCATAACTGGAACACCGGCTTGATTCATCTTTTCAATCAATTTTTCCCGGTTTACGTTTTTTAATTTCAATGTATATTGGTGAAACACATGAGACGTAAAAGGTGAAATAACAGGTATTTCAAGCTGAGGATGATTTTCAAAAGCCCGGTTATAAAAAACGGCTGCCTGTTGACGCGCTATTACATATTCATCCAAATGTTTTAATTTAATATCCAAAATGGCCGCTTGAATAGTATCTAAACGAGAATTTACCCCGATCATATCATGATAATATCTGGTAAACATACCGTGGTTGACAATTCCGCGAAGTTTATAATCCAACTTATCGTCATTTGTAAAAATGGCTCCACCGTCTCCGTAACCTCCCAGATTCTTGGAAGGGAAAAAAGAGGTACATCCTATATGACCTATTGT
>JAVWBZ010000141.1:0-4982 GCA_036649255.1 Bacteroidales bacterium | reverse complement strand
CTTCATGTTAATTCCGTCGAAAATACTCAAATGAACATCTTCATTAAATTCGATATCCACGAAGATTCCTTTACCTTCCGCGTATCCAACTCTTTTTCCGACGAGCAATTCCTGATACATTGCAGGGGTATCGTTAAAGAAAGTAAACTTATGTAGATGGGTTGGGGGAATCACTCCGGTAACCGTTCTACCTGTGAGAATTTCGTTCACCTGTTTGCCTATTATAATTGATTCGGGTAGTTCTATCATGATATAAATTATTTGGAGGTTGAATTTTTCTCATAAAATCAATCGGACACATGCTTATTTTTGCTGTTTTTTATATGGAATAGACATTTGACAAATAATACCGAGCAATCATCGTCATAGATTCTTTAATTTCAATCATATGATGATCAGCAATCACCCTTTGTATCCAATTGTGCATCTTAGGTGCATGTACATGCCCAACTTCAGGATAATTTTCTAACAACGTCATAAAATCATCTACTTCAAAATAAAGTTCCATATTATGAACACGATCCGAAATTGATTCTATTGAAATATTGGTCAACCATGCACAATCCTTTTGTATACAAAATTCTCCACTCAAAGTTGCATGGCGTCTCAAACCCAAAACGACCTCCTGATTAAATAGTTTTTTATAAAATTGTATAGAATGATGTCTATCTTTGACTGCTAAAAGTGTGCTTCTATATTTCATCCATATCTTGATTAAAAAATGTTCTCTTATTTCTTTGTTGAGCAATGGTACGGAATGAGAGCACCTGTTTCGGATGGTTCTTTCATTCGAATTTTGATCCTTTTCCAATGAGATACTCCATTTTTGACCAATTTTGTCATCGGGCAATTGGTTTGGGTATAAATTATTCCGTGGTTGTTTGTTTTCATCAATATGTTATTGGTTTATTATGATGATCCGATATATTATTGCATAATGCCCATAATTGTGTTTTCAATATTGTTCGGAGGATATTTAGTGTCTTCCAAAGCTATTTCATGATATATCATCATGGCTACTTTCTTTTAACGGCCAGAATGGTTTAGCTTTTTTTCCATGGTTTTGTCGATTTTTGGGTATGTAGTGATTGTATGTTATGTGGTTATGGAGTGAAGATATTTTGCGCCATGTCTTGACATTTTATCTTGCAAAATTACATTTTTTATGAAATAAATTTTTATTATAAAACAACTCCTATAAACCTTATACGATTTCTATTTTACTTCTTCCGTTAACGGTTTTTACCACTTTGATTTGTGTCGTGATGCGTTCCGTCATTTCGGCAACGTGTGAGATAATACCTATTTTGCGTCCTTGTGTTTGCAGGTGTTCCAATGCATCCATTGCTATACGCAGAGTGTCGATGTCAAGAGAGCCAAACCCTTCGTCAATAAAGAGCGATTCTACTTTCATTCGATTCGACGACAAGGAAGAGAGGCCCAATGCGAGAGCCAGAGATATTAAAAACGATTCGCCTCCTGAAAGAGAATGCACTGCCCGAACCTTGCCCAACATATCCAAATCGACTACCTGTAAGGCCAATGTGTTGGGAATCCGTTGTAATTCGTAGCGTTTCGACAGTTCTTGTAAATGTTTATTGGCATAGGTAAGTAATGCTTCGAGTGTATACCCCTGGGCCAATACTTTAAATTTTGCCCCATCGGCAGAACCAAACAGTTCGTTCAATTTTTTCCAATTTGCAGTTAAAAGCTCCTTTTCCTCAAGTTCCTTTTCAAATACTTTAATTTTTTCCTTCCCCTTCTCGTGATTGGCAAATAATAGCTCTATTTCAGTATGACGAGTGTGTTTTTGCTGTAAAACCGTATTTTTCTCCGATAGACTTGATTCTAAAGCTTCTTGTGATTTTTCATCCGTTTGTTTTATGTCGGCTTCGTGATGTCTTTTTAATATTGTCATTCTTTCTTTAAGAGTTGTTTCGGATATCGTTTTATTTTCCCATAATCTATTTAATGCCTCTCTTTCAGTAACCAACCAATGGGAGTTTTTTGAAAGTAGTTCCGATAATTGCGCCATTGTGACCGTACCTTTTCGGGCGAGGAGCCAATGATCAAGTTGTTTTTGCAATACCTCGCAATGTTCCGACAGTTTGGCAATATGACTGGAGAGCTGAACAATTATACCTGAACATTTTTCATTTTTAGCCGTAAATTCTCCTTTTTCAAGAGTCAATTTGGCAAGCTGATCTGTTATATCTTTACTCTTTGAAGTATATATATATTCAACCTTATCGGCATCTTTTCCCGAAAGAATCTCAGCTCTTTCGCTTTTTAACTCTTCCAGTTCGTTCACACAACTCTCATATTTTTGTTTTTTTTCTGTCAAGTTATGGAGTGCTGTAATACTATTTTTATCTTCTAGCTGTAAAGTGGTTTTCAGTTTTGTAATCTGCTCGTTGGTTTTGGTGAGTTCAATCGTGCATTTATTCCAATTTTCGACCATCTTGGTCAAATTTTGTTGTAAAACACCTTTTTCCAATTGTTGTTGCCACTCCGGAAACGAAGCAAGATAACCGTTAAGCTTAGTCATCGCCTCCTTTGATTGTAATGTATAGCTATCAATCACCGATTGGAGTCTGATATTTTCATTTTTTCTTTTTTCTAGGTTTTCGGCCAGCGTGGTGATTTTATCATGGACCATCTTTTTTGCTTTATCAAGTTCTTTTTCTTCTAAATTGTCGCCTTGCAGATTAGCCAGTGGATGATGAATGCTACCGCAAACAGGGCAGGGAACATTCTCCTCCAACTTGGCTCTTAAAAGGACGATTTCCGTGGGAAGTAAATGATTTAACCGTTCGGCCTCCAAAACCAAATTGCTCAGTTGTTTTGTTTCATTTTCAAGTATTATATTGGAAGAGCTCAATGTGTGTGCATTATTCAATCCTTGTTTGTTCGCCATGATAGCATCCTCCAACAAATTGAATATTAAATCAATCCTTGGTATAATTTCCTTATATGATTCATGTTTTTCAAACCAAATCTTAATTTTCACCACCAATTGTTCTGCCATTTCAATCTCTTTTAGGATACTTTCAATCGTCTTTTCTATCCTGTTTTTTGCTTCAATGGCCTGTTTGTATTCTTTTTCAGTCTCTTCAAATTTGTTGTTTGCTACCTCTATACGAATATCCAAGGCTCGAGCCTGTTTGATCTGAGGTTCAATTTTGATATAATTTTCATGATGTTTTTTTTGTTCAACTTCACAAGTCGCAACTTTTTCGATTACCTGCTGCAATAATGAGGCATTGGCATAATGCTCCAATTGATATTTAGCAAGATTTGATTTATTTTCAATAAGTTGTTTTTGTTCGTTTTTTAACTCATTGAAATGGTCTCTAATTTCTTGTACGCTATCAATTCGAGCTATATAATCATATCTTGAACAGGCTTCTACGATTGCTTTTTGAGAGTTCAACACCCATTTTTCCGCTTGTTTCACCCCGTTGTTTAATAGTTCTTCTTCTGTTATCCATTTGATTTTTGCCGTCAGTTGGGTAATTTCATAGTTCAAAGATTCAATTTCTTGTAGAATTTCTTGCTTTTCGATAGAGTATGTTTCCAATTTTTCGTCTGAAAGTAATTCGATATCTTTGATACGCTCTCGGAGAAAATTCAAGTCCTGTTCTGCATTTTTCGATTTTTCGTAGATGGATGCTGATATTCGAGAATAGATATCTGTGCCTGTCAATTTTTCCAACAATTCTGCTTTTTCGCTTTGCTTGGCTTTCAGGAAGGTTGCAAAATCGCCTTGGGCCAATAATACGGCCCTTGTAAATTGATCGAAGGTAAGCCCTATAAGTTCAACGATTTTGGATAACAATTCAGTTTTTCTTCCTTGAATTTCACTATGGGTAGTTAGATTCATAAGCTTTAGTTCAGTGCTTTGTAGGGAGCCATCGACCTTGTCTCTGGAACGTCTGACACTCCAGTGAGAACGAAATTTTTCACTGCCAAGCGATACAAAATCAACCTCTGCATATCCGTCGCTTGTACCACGTCTTAAAATATTACGACTATCTTTCTGGTTGATGGTCTTATCTTTCACGTCTGCCATCGAGATATTTTCCGAAATGCGATTGGTACGTGGGGTATCATCAAACAATGCCAGGCACAAGGCATCTAACAGCGTTGATTTTCCCGAACCGGTGCTACCGGTTATTGCAAAAATACCTGCTGATCTCAACGGTTCAACGGTGAAATTGATCTCAAATTCGCCTTCCAATGAAGCGAGATTCTTGCCTTTTATCGCCAATATTTTCATTTTTCAATCTCCTGTATTACGCTTTTTAACAATGTTTTCATCTTATCTGGCATCTCTTCGCCACCATATTTTCTTTTGAAGATATCGTTTGCCATATCTATGGGATTTATGGTTTGCAATTCCTCGTAGGTGATTGTTCTCAAATTCGTTTCACATTTTGGTGTAACAGCTACAATACGAGCCAGTCGTACCGATTTTGTTTTTAAAATTTCTTCAATTTGATGCCTTAGCGATGGTTCCGGTTCAGTCATTAAGACTTTTATTTCCAAATAGGGCGAATATTCTGTAATTTCTCTGTCGGGAAGCGCTGCTATTTGATCCAATACATCATTGAGAGGCATCGGATCGACAGGAATACTCAACAATTTAACGGGAATATCAAACTCTATACGTTCAATTTTGGTGCTATCATTCGTTATTTCTATCAAATTAACGCCTTGTTTATTGTTTTTCTCCGAAAAAGACATTGGCAATGGAGAACCGGCATAGCGCACATTTTCACGTCCCGAAACACGTTGACCACGATGTAAATGTCCGAGTGCTGTATAGGCGATTTCGTTGGTAAATGAATCAGGAGAAACACATTCCAACCCTCCTATAATGGTACGTTCCGAGCGATCGCTCTCCGAAACCTCCGATCCGGTGGCCTGCAAATGCCCCATGGCAATGATGGGTAGTTCTTTGTCTCTCACTTCATTCAACA
>JAVWBZ010000140.1:953-4985 GCA_036649255.1 Bacteroidales bacterium | reverse complement strand
CAATAAAGAAATTAAAAAAGTGATTCATTATAGGCAATTAAACATGTTGGATCAATACTATATTGAGTTGAAAAATGGAGAACCCAATGCATTGGTATATCTAAGATAAAATGCTCTATTTTCTTCATCATGAAAAACCACTTACTCCTATTACTTTTTATTTTACTGACTCCCACGCTTATTTGGGGACAAAAAAGAGATACCTTGAAACTTTATTTCGACATGAATTCTTCCGAATTATCGGTAGAAAGCAAAAAGAAAATTAACCATTTATTAGCTACCAAAGAGATCAAGGCCTTAAGTATCATTGCCTATACCGATTTCGTAGGATCTGAAAAAGCAAATTTCACTTTATCACGCAATCGATGTCAATCCACTCAAGAATATCTTCTATCCCAATCATTTCCCAACGAAAAGATTGTATATACCAAAGGTTTGGGAGTTCACGAAAACAGTAATATAGAGCACGTGACCGATCCCTCCGACAGAGGGATCCGGGAGCATCGTTTGGTAGAGATCATTTACCTTTATGACGGAATAAAAAAGAAGAAAGTACCGGCTTCCCTTCCTAAAAAGCCGGTTAAATCAAAAAAAATGTTATCTCAAGCCATTCCCGACTTTTCAAAATTGAAAGTTGGAGAAAAAGCATTACTTGAGCACATCAATTTTGTGGGGGGAACCGCTCGCTTTTTACCGGAAGCCATTCCTACTCTGAAAAAATTGCTGGATTTTATGCAACAAAATTCCACTGTGCACATTCAACTTGAAGGGCATATTTGTTGCCAACTTAACGGATTGGACGGTTTTGACATGGATGCCCGAAATGATTCTTTAAGCTTGAACAGAGCCAGAGCTGTTTTTAATTATTTGACAAAAAATGGAATAGATCCGGATCGTATTTTCTACATCGGACGTGGTTCTTCGCAAAAGATCTATCAAATAGAAGCCACGGAAGCAGAACGTACCGTCAATAGAAGAGTGGAAATTTCAATTTTAAAAAAATAAGTTGGATTTCGGGGTAAGTTATATAGTTAATATCCGAGTGTTTTAAGAAAGTAAAACGGGAGCGTATCCAACTCGTTGCGTGAGCGGCTGCAACGGCACCCCGCAGTCATTCCGGTCATCCAAATGAAGACAAAGAGAGCCAAGAACCATAGAAATAGAGCTTAGCTCATTTCAGCCACGAAACCAAAGGAATGGCGAGGCGTATAGTGGAAGACGCGACGGCGAAGCCGGCACGCCCTGATGGTAAAAATATTTTATACTATTTTTTTCTTTGTTCTTTTTATTTCAAAAAAAAATTATATTTTTGCAGCCAATTACTATGGTGAAGAATTTCGGTTTCGAAATTCCGAGAGGGAATCAGGTGAAAATCCTGAACAGTACCCGCTGCTGTAAGTTTCACACGTTCTTTGGGCTTCCTCAATGTCACTGTTGAGTTCATCAATGGGAAGACGCCTAAAGAGAAACAAGTCAGAAAACCTGCCATTTAATTTTGTGAAAAGCTTCGGGAAGTAGGCTTCAGCAAACGAGAAACAGGTTAGCTGCAACAATCGTTTGGTTTTAATTCTCGGAGCGCAATAGAAACGTTTTCTATTTGTGTATTTAACGTTTTGAGGAAAAAAGAGTTATGGAAAATAAGCACAATAAACCACACGATATGAATAGAATCTTTATTATTTTTCAAATTTTCACGATACTTTTTCTTACCTCCTGTGAACCGAAACCTCCTCTTGAGAAAGAAAAACCTGTTGATAGTCCCGGCACCAAAGGGCTTTATGTACTTAATGAAGGATTAATGGATTTGAACAACAGTACTCTTCTTTATTACGATTTCAATTCGGGAAAAATTACGGATGATATTTTTTTACAAACCAACGGTCGTGGTTTGGGCGATACGGGCAACGATCTCAAAGCGTACGGATCGAAATTATATTGTGTGGTTAATGTATCCGAACGGATTGAGATTATGGATCTTCACAGTTGTGTTTCTTTGGCACAAATTTCTCTCAAAGGAAAATTACCCCGCAAAATTGCCTTTTATCAGGGCAAGGCTTATGTAAGTTGTTTTGACGGATCGGTAATTAAGATTGATACCTCTTCCATGAGTATTGAGGCTAGTGCCAAAGCTGGTCGCAATCCCGAAGGTGTGTGTGTGGCAAATGGAAAATTATATGTGGCCAATTCGGGTGGGCTTGACAATCCGAATTACGACAATACCGTTTCCGTTTTCGATCTATCCACCTTCACATTAATCAAAAATATCCCGGTTGTCATCAACCCTTATACCATTGGGGCAGATCTCGAAGGGGATGTTTATTTGGTTTCCCGCGGAAATTATGCCAATGTTCCTTATTCTTTTCAGCGTATTGATTCCCGTACAGACGAAGTAGTTCACCAATACCATCTTCCTGTTCTTAATTTTACCATCTCCGGTCATTATGCTTATCTTTATTATTACGATTTTGACACCGAACAATCTTGGATCAAAGTAATGGATATTATTTCAGAAACTATTGTTAAAGAAAATTTTATAACCGACGGAACAGTGATAAAAACGCCTTATTGTATTACCGTTAATCCAATTAACCAAGATATTTACATAGCCGATGCACATCAATTTTATGTCAATGGGGATGTTTTCTGTTTTAGCAAAGAAGGCAAGAAAAAATTCAGTTTTGAAGTGGGGGTTAATCCCACTGCTCTTGTCTTTTTGGCAAGTTATCAAGATTTACTTTCCAACCGATGAGTACCATGTTTTATTCATAAAAACAGTCTTATTTAAATACAAAGTACTAACCATTATTATATTAAAACAAATACAAATGAAAAAAAATTACTTCTTCGTTATTTTAGTTTTAACAATTCATAATTTTGCTTTCTCTCAATATCAAAATTATGTTCCATTGAATGAACGCAACGGCAGAGTTGCACACGTAAACCCACGCTCTTCCATTAATGAATCGGAAATTGATTTTTGGGTAGGATCGGGAAGCAACAGTGCTATCTTTCTTGTTAATTGGTGTGATCCTGAAATAGCTCTTGCTTGGGGCTATCGTTGGAATGGAAATCAACATTATGTTTCCAATATGATGGATGCCATTGCTGCCGCCGATTCCCGTTTCAGCTACTTGGCAAGTGGCGGAATGGTAGATGATCTTGTGTATCAAGACGCTACTTACCAGCTCAGTTTATCCAGCAGCGGCATGTATTGGATGTATAACGTTAATGGCAGTTTAGCCAGTACTGGCTATACCGGACAACTTTTAAATGACGGCGATGTAGTGGAATGGGGCGATAACAGTTGTGCCGATATCGATAATTGGACATACTCATGGAATATAGTTGTAACACCGGTCTCAGACCCCACTGTTGTGAATCCGCCGTTACCAGAAGATGCAACCATTTCAAGCAATCAAGTCAACTATTGGATTGGGGAAGGCAATCAGGAAGCCATTTTTGCAGTCAACTGGTGCGACACCGCCATTGCTTTTGCCTGGGGATACAGATTTAATGGTGACAGTATTTTAGTAGCAACCATGATGAACGACATAGAAAACAGCGATCCCCGTTTAGAGATCACAGAGGGTGCTTATGGAATTGAAGATATTATTTTTACCGATCAAATTTATCATCTAGCTTTAGCAGGCAGTTGGTTCATCTATAATGTAAACGGTCAAACCGCTTCCGCAGGACCCAACGAACAATACATCGGCAACGGTGCCATCGTAAAATGGGGAGATGAATCTTGCAGCACAGTAGATGAAAGTTATCATTATGTATGGACCACCGAAATAAAACCCATATCTATTCCACCCACCCCGACAGTTCCTTACGACGGAGTAGTAGGGACTCCCGGTTGTCAAGCTATCAGCTGTACAGATCCCCACATTCTGGCATGGGCTACCGGTTGTGAAATTACACGCGGTTATCAAGACATTGCCACACAGGCCTCTATTGTATCTTACGGAACCGAACAAGAAGCAATAGGTGCTGCTACCAGCATTCCCACCAATGCTGTCAGTTTAGGAG
>JAVWBZ010000140.1:0-943 GCA_036649255.1 Bacteroidales bacterium | reverse complement strand
AACGGAGAAGGTTATGACTTTGCCGTCTTTGAAAATTCTTTGAACAACACCTTCTTAGAACTTGCTTTTGTGGAAGTAAGTTCTGATGGAGTTCACTTTGTAAGATTCCCTGCCGTTTCCAATACCCCAACAGATGTACAGGTAAACACCAATGGTTCGATAGATGCCACTAAACTTTACAACTTAGCCGGAAAGTACAGAGCAGGTTGGGGAACTCCTTTTGATTTGGCTGAACTAGCCGACAATAATCAACTTGACATCAACCATATTACTCATGTTAAAATCATAGACGTCATTGGAACCATCCATTCAGAATACGCTACGTATGACTCTCATGGTAATATTGTCAACGATCCTTACCCTACCGATTTCTATTCCGGAGGATTTGACCTTTCGGGAATAGCCATATTAAACGGCTGGAAACCGGATCATATTGCCTCAAACCAGTCACCTCAATACAAACTTTATCCCAATCCTTGTATTGATTTCATCACTATAGAAAATTCAGATAACGAACAAATTACATTATATAATAATCTTGGACAAAAGATACTGGAAAGAAATTCCATCGATTCCCAAACAACGATAAATCTTCAAAATATTCCCGATGGGCTTTATATTTTACAAATCGGGAATATTAGTCATAAAATTATTAAAATAAAGGGAAATTAACTATTTGTGATTTTTTTGCATGAAGAAAAAAATAAATCTGTAAATTTGCCAAAATTTTTCTTCATGCAAACTAACCATATCAATGTTATAGAATATAATTGGCAAGTTATCATCAACCCAAATGCCTTATCTAAAAAATGTTATGATCATTGGAGTTCTATTTCACAAAAGCTGGATGCACTTAATATTCATTATCAAATTAACATTGCCGATGAATTGGGAAGTGGAAAAGAATTTGCAAGAGTTTTGTGTAAAGCAGGGAAACGATATT
>JAVWBZ010000139.1:0-5039 GCA_036649255.1 Bacteroidales bacterium | reverse complement strand
GTCTTGCCAAATCGATAGCCATTACTCAAATCTTGAGCCGAACGGTTGTGTTCTTCGCGTTTGGCCTGCATTAAAATCTATAAGTTCATCTTTAAGATTTCTTCAATCCCGGATTCACTTTTTATGATCTCTTCTAACAATTGTGTACTTTTGCGTTTGGGTAAATTGCATGCTTTTTTATGGCAATTAAAAAATTACAATGAATTGAATTTTACACATTTTTTTGGACAGTATCGGCTTCTGTTTTTCGATGTAATTCAACTCCACAAACTGCGCCTGAAACAACAACCCAACTTCTCGCCAACGAAATTCAATGTTCGGATACTCTTTCAGTTTGTCAGCAATCAACTTTAATGTACTATTCCTTTCCCAACAATCTGAACATGTTCTTTTTATAAGCTTCTACTCCGGGTTGGTCAAACGGATTAACATTTAATAAATATCCGCTCAATGCACAACTAAATTCAAAAAAATAGATCAATTGGCCCAAAGTATCTTCACAAATGGAAGGAATCACCAGACGTAAATTTGGAACAGAACCTTCAACATGTGCTATACGAGTGCCTTTTTCGGCTGTAAGATTAATTTCTTGTATGGATTTGTTTTGCAAATAATTTAATCCGTCAATATTATTGGGATCCGGTGGAATTGGTACTTTGTAGTGAGCTTTTTCAACCGAAATAACCGTTTCAAAAAGATGTCGTTCTCCTTCCTGGATGTATTGCCCTAATGAATGCAAATCGGTGGAAAAAATAGCACCGGCGGGGAAAATGGCTTTGTGTTCTTTGCCTTCGCTTTCCCCAAACAGTTGCTTGTACCATTCAATAAAGAAGAACAGGCGGGGTTCGTAGGCCACCATCAGTTCTATCATCTTTTTATTTTTATACAACAGATAGCGAATTAAAGCATACTGCATGGCGATGTTCTTTTCGAACCCATCAGAGCTCAATAAGTTTTTATGCATTTTTTTGGCACCATCTGCCAGTTTTTCAATATCGAAACCTGCCACTGCAATGGGAAGTAGTCCCACAGGTGTTAATACCGAATAACGTCCTCCCACATCGTCGGGAATCCCAAAAGTGGTATATCTTTCTTCTATTGCCAATTTTTTCAAGGCTCCCTGGGCATGGTCGGTAACGGCTACAATTCGATCACGGGAATTTTGTTTCCCATATTTTTCTTCACAATGCTTTTTCAAAATTCTGAATGCAATGGCTGGTTCCGTGGTGGTACCCGATTTTGATACCACAATTAATGAATAGTCATGTGTATCCAATACATCCAGTAAATCATGGAGATAATCTTCGCTAATACTATTGCCGGCAAACAATACGGAAGGTGTATTGGAATTGCTTTCAAGCAGAAGCGTTTTAAAATTATGTTGTAAAGCCTCAATTACGGCACGAGTGCCCAAATAAGAACCGCCAATGCCAATCACCACCACTACTTGCGATTGAGCTGCCAATTTTGTGGCACACGTTGTAATTTTGGACAATATTCCCTGTGTTGTAATTTCGGGAAGATCAAGCCATCCTAAAAAATCACTTCCTTTACCGTTTTTATTTACCAATGTATGGTATGCTTTTTCTACAAAATGTTGATTTTGAGATATTTCTTTTTCTGAAACATCAAACAACACATCCTGAAAATCAAATTTTATCTCCATTTATATGCTATTTTATATTCAAAATATTACTCCATTATTTTATCTTCTTTTATTTTTTTTTCCTGTATTTTTCCCCAATTAAAAAGTATGCCGACTTGAGCATTCACATTGGTATTGTTCAAAGGATTTACTGCGGCTATGATATTATCTGTTGCTACATAAAGATGAAAAACACCTAAATTCAGGCCCAGACCCAGGCCAAGGTTGGCGAAATTATGTTTTGCCATGGTATAATTAACGCATACATCTATTATTCTAAAGAAGGTCCCGTTGTAAGCCAATGTAAAAGCCGGAAGAAAAGATTTGTTAACTACTCTGCCTTGAAAAAGGGCACTTACCCGATGATTTTTCCCAAAGTTATAATATCCTTCCACCATGATTTTAGAGGATAAAGCCGTGGTGTACTTTTCAAGAGGAGTTCTCTCAACGGGAAAATAGTCACCCAATTGTTTCAAATAGGCATTTAGGTAGTCGGGATCGTTCAATAATTTATCAATCTCATCAAAATTCAATCCGTCAAAAACGATGTCCCCATTTGTGTAAAGATCTCCTGCATTAGAGATGGAACCAGTAATTTTTTGTCCACCTGTTTTCCAGGTTATAAATCCTAAATCGTTAACAGCAGCTGAAACTCCAAAGTGGTCATTAATACGATACACCACTCCCAAATCAATGGCACTACCCACATTTTGAAAACCCGATTGCCAATGAGCCAGAAGATAGTCGTAATCCGGCTCAAAACTACCCTCTTGGTCAAAAAGCGGAACAATACTCATCATTTCGGCTTCTAAGTTGTAACGCATTTTCATCTTGTAACTTTCAGGATCGGTATATAATTGAGCTGAGGCATTTTGCGTGCGAACATTGGCCATTCCGAACAATAATTTAGGTCTGACTCCTATATAGAGCCTTTTGTTTACTTCGATCTGAGCTCCCACACTAATTTCCTGGTACGCATTCATATTCATTCTTACATTTAAATCGGCAGGATGATCCTCTCCCAAATAGTTCATATTGCCAAGAATAGGCAAAGCCAATACATCTTTTGAAAAACGAAAATATTCATCCATTCTAAGTCGATAACTGAATGTAAAGAAAGATCTGTTCACTCTAAAACCGAAGCCCAATATCTCTTCATTCACGGAACTGCTAAGCCAATTCCCGTTTTTACTCAATTTGCTTACCAGTTTATCTGCTGTCATGGTAGTAGGATAACCATCTTTATTGCGGCTGAACATATTCTTATAATGTAAACTTGTGTTTTGAAAGGTAACATTCAAATTACCCACTCCGGGAATGGCAACATATCCTTTAAAAGGAATGAAAGAAGCAGGATTGGCATTCATCGAATAAGGATTCAATCGCATAAAATGAAGTGTAGTGCCTTCCTGGGCCTGAATGAAAAAAACTTGAAAAATAAACAATATAATCAAATATGATTTTTTTATTATTTTCATAAAAAGTTAAAAATTTAAGTGATTGTAATTGAATTGAGCTCCGATTTTTGCCTCTATGTATTGCGAAGATTTGAATTGAACAATACGATCCTGAGTATCTAATTTTAATTTCAGGATTAATTGATCGCAATTTCTGATCTTATTAATTTTATTGAGAGGAAGATCAGCCAATATAGGAGGAGTCATTACAGGAGTAGCTTGATAACTGCCCCTAATAAAATTGTTCTGTGTCAGTACAGAATCAATCACCTTTCCCGATTTGGAATCATAGAAATAGAGTTGGGCATAAGCATCCACAGGCAATGCACTGACAAAAGCCAATCTAAGCGTCAGTTTATCTATAGATTCAATCTGAGAATTGTTATCCAATAAATTGAAATCAACCGTATCTTTATAAAATGCTTCCTTAATTTTGACCTTGATAGGAACGTTGGCTTTGATTAAAACACTAATGGTTGCATCTTCATCAATCGTGATAGAACCGGTCGAAAAGCCTTCAGGATTGAGAGTTGCAAATCCTTTTACCTTGATGGCATTATATTTTGTATTGAACTGCACGGTTTGAATCTGTTCCAATAAATCTTCCACATACTGATTAGGTGAAACGGGAATATTCACATAAGTAGGAGAAGTAGTAATAATAGAAGCGGAAGAGCCGTCGGGAGCTGTAAAAGCCGCTTCATCAATTCGACATCTTCCTTGTACACCAAATGAGTTTTTAGTAGATACACTCAGTTGGGGTTCATATACCCATATTTCCCCTCCAAAATTATAAGAGCCTAAGTTAAAATCCATCATTTGACTAAAATCAACCGTATAGGAGTTCAATTTTCCCGTGACGGTTTTCAAAGTAAACAGGTCTATTGCAAGTTGGCAATTGACTATGTATTGGTCTATGGAAGAAGGAATTCCCGTAGAGACCAGGATCATCTTGACAGAAAAAGTAATTTGATTGTGTGGTCCGGGGGTAATGAGATAATTGCTCAGATCTAAGTTCCTTTCGAAAAGAGTTGTTCCTGACGGAATAGAAAAAGAAAAATTGTCTCCATTAGGTAATTTTATCTGTTCCGTTGAAAAAGAGACTGTATAATTCTGATCAATATTAGTTTCTATTCTGATGTTCAGTACTCCATTTTTTATTTTTGCTGACTCCATCGTCAATATTTGATCACTAAAACCAATTGTTTGTTCAAAAGGATATTCTACCGTTATTCCGGGAATTTCAGGCATATTCACATCAAAGAAAAAATGTTTGTCAACTTCAATTTTATCGAATGTCATAAAATCTTTTGCCTTGATAATCTCTTCCTTGGAGATTTCATAAACAAAACTTAAACTACCGTTGCCAGCTGTGTGAATATAATCTAATGCATCCATTTTCGTGAGAATTTCATCAATCGTGTAGTGATCACTTATCAAAGGAATTCCCCATTTACCGCTCGCTTCAACATTTTCTAAATATCCGAAATCATAAGCATTTTCATTACAAGATGATAAAGAGAATGTGAGTGCAGACAAAATAATAAAAGAAAGGAATAATGTGTTTACTTTTTCCATGATTTTTTTTTGCAATAATAGCAATAAATATGATACAAAGTTGTTGATTTTGCTAGAGAGATAGCGTAACTATCTTAAAATAGTTACATTTCCTTTGTGAACATAGACCTCTCCGTTGGTACAAGTACCTTCGAAGTAATAATCATATACTCCTGGTTCACAATGCTTTCCTTTGTATAATCCATCCCAACCCTGTTCAAGATTGTTTGTTTCAAAAACTTTCTCTCCCCATCGATTATAAATCATCCATTGCACTTTCTCCAACAATACACTTCGTACATATAGAATGTCATTTTTCCCATCTCCGTTAGGGGTAAAAGCGTTGGGAATGAAGACCAATGGTTCGTCGCAAGTCAAAG
>JAVWBZ010000138.1:0-5056 GCA_036649255.1 Bacteroidales bacterium | reverse complement strand
TTCCTTTTTGAAGTGGGCAAGTAAATTTTCCTTCTTTAATAGCGGCATAATAGATATCTACCGCATAATCGGTTGTACCGCCACCCGGCAAGGTAACATTGGATATTAAACCTGGGAAACGTACCGAACGTGTATCCACGCCAAAACGTTTAAAATAGTAATCGCTTAACAGTTCGCCAGTTACTTTGGTAATTCCGTAAATCGTTTTAGGTCTTTGAATGGTATCCTGAGGTGTTTTTTTGTGAGGCGTATCGGGTCCGAAAGCTCCGATAGAACTGGGGGTAAACAATTGACAGCCAAACTCACGAGAGACTTCTAAACAATTGAGGAGCGCACCGATTCCGACCTCCCAGCCCAACATAGGATTGGCTTCTGCCTTAGCGGAAAGAATGGCGGCCAAGTTATAAATAGCATCGATTTGATATTTTTTCACAGCATCTGCAATATCTTGAGCCTTGGTTGCATCAATTTTACAAGAAGGACCACTCTCTGCCAACGCTCCTTTCAAAGGATACACACAATCGGCAGCTATCACATTATCAGTGCCATACACATTTCTTAAAGCAGGTGTCAATTCCGATCCAATCTGACCACACGCACCTATAATCAATATTTTTTTCATCGTTAACATTTTTATTTTCGGGGTGCAAATATAGCAATTTTGAGGCATGTTTTTATCTTTTTCGGGATTTTTTTGCAACAAAACGATGGCACAAAGAAGAGGGATTTTGTTTACTTTTGCACTTTAATATTTAAATACTATGCATTGTTTATTTAAAATTATCGGAATTTGCCTGTTATTAACAGCTTGCAACCGGGAAGCGCAACATCATTTTCAAGGCAGTGCCTTAGGAACTTACTATTCCATTACCTACATCGGTAAAGAGGATAAGATGCTCCAAAATGAGATAGATTCCATTCTTGATAACCTCTCAAAAAACGTTTCCATTTTCGATTCCACCTCTACCATTTCACAGATTAACCGTAATGAAACTGTACAACTCAACCCTGATTTTGTATATATTTTTAAAAAAGCGCAGGAGGTGAGTCAGCAAACGAAAGGAGCATTCGACATTACCATTGCTCCTATTGTAAATTTATGGGGATTTGGAAAAGAAAAAAGCAACGATCATATTCCCCAAAAAGCCCTTGATTCTATTTTAACTTTTGTAAGTTATACCAAAGTATCAGTGGAACATGACCGTATTATCAAGCAGGATCCACGTATTCAATTGAATTTTAATGCAATTGCAAAAGGTTATGCCGTTGATAAAGTAGCAACATACCTGATTCAAAAAGGTTACTCCAACTGTTTAGTAGATATTGGAGGCGAAGTGGTATCCAAAGGTAATAAAAACGGGATTCCTTGGAAAATCGGGATTCAAATTCCAACGGAGAGCAAAGACGGAGCGATGGAAGCGGATTATACTTTTGAATTGAAAGAGCGTGCAGTTGCCACAAGTGGCAATTATCGGAACTATTTTGAAGAGAACGGCATTCGTTATTCGCACATTATCAACCCCAAGACAGGGCGCCCCGAACGTAGTAATTTGCTCAGTGTTTCAGTAATTGCCGATGATTGCACCACTGCCGATGCTTTTGCCACTGCTTTTATGGTATTAGGCATTTCACAATCACTGGATATTATAAATAGGCAGCCAAATTTGGCTGCCTATTTTATTTATGATGAACAAGGGAAATTCAAAACCATTAAATCGCCCAATTTTCCATAATCAAGATTAGAATTTATCTTGATTGTCAAACATAATTTTATTCATTTTATTATATTTTCTAATCACATTGGATTCTTGAAGCAGATACAATGCCCAGAAAACAATAGCAGTGATGATAATTCCCGTGTGATTTAATTTCAAGAACATCGGGCCTTCCTGCATAAAAACGCCATTGATAAAATAAGGAACCAACAACATGCCAATTAGGAACAACGACCACCAAATTCCCAAAATAAAATCACTGTTATCATCTTTCTGATCTCTAGCAACGATTGATTTATCTTTCAATAGATAAGCCGTCTCATTCCAAATTTCACTAAAAAAAGTATAGGGTTTAACAAAATTATAAACAGGAATGATCCAACCTAAAAATGCCCAATAAGAAGAGGCACCTTTGTTCATCCAATTTGCAGCATGATGCAAATTTTTTGAATTTTTATAAGTCCAAAAAGCGAATAATATAATCTTGATAACAATTACAACACATAATATCCAATTCAAAAGAGTATACTTTGATTTGGCTTGTTCCGTTTGAGCACATAAGTCATTATAATGAGTTTGAATCGGGTCAAAAATAACCTTTTGAGCAGCAATTGTAGAGTCAGTAGTAGCTAAAGCAGCTTTTTTATCGGATAAGGTTTGTTTGGTTCTGTCAATATCTTCTTTTAATTCAGTAGCTTCTTTTTTATCTTTAGGAGCTTTTTTAGAAAGGGTGTCTAATTTTACAGTATAATATTCAACTTCGGCCTGGTTTTGTTTGATCGGATGTTCCACGGTTCTCATGGTTTCTAATGCTTTCTCATAATGAGGGGTTTCTCGCACTTTTACGACATTAATTTCATCAAATTTTAAAATAAATACCATCGACACAATGAACAATACCAAGATCAATAGATTAAATAACATGGTAATCTTGCCCAAGATTGAATTATTTGTAATTTTTTTCATATTTAAAATGTTTTTTATATTATTAATCTACAATAAGTTAAAGCAAAAAATACTTTAGATGAATCGTATGCAAAAATAAAAAAAATATGACACCAAACATATAATCGTTTCAATTGAAATAAAAAAATATATTTTTGCAGCTATGAATAAGCCATATAGTTTGATTAAACAATATTTTAAGACATCCTTATCTTCTCTATATGATGAACTGGAAATCAATTCCTTATTTTATTATTACATGGAGATGAAGTTCGGAATTAAGAAGCATCAATTTTGTTTATCAGATGGGGATTCCGTTCTTTCTTCTTCTTTTTCTCTCCTTAAAAAAGATCTGGAAAGATTGGCTCAAGGGGAGCCCATACAATATATAATAGGCAAAACAGAGTTTTACGGAACTTTTTTTTCAGTTACACCTTCCGTTCTGATTCCCCGTCAAGAAACGGAAGAATTGGTAGAGTTGATTATCAAAGAAAACAGGGAGGCTGCCTCTCTTACCATTCTTGATATTGGAACAGGCAGTGGCGCTATTGCGGTTTCTTTAGCCAAACATCTACCAAAGGCCACCGTCTATGCCACCGATATTTCTCCGAAAGCACTCCAGGTGGCTACATTCAATGCCGAACAAAACAACGTCTGTGTTACATACCACCTCCATGATATTCTCTCACAAGCCATTCCGGAAATTTTTCCAACATTCGATCTTATCGTAAGCAATCCTCCTTATATTCCCGCACAAGAAAAAATAAAGCTACATTGCAATGTGACCGAATTTGAACCCGGGGAAGCTCTCTTTGTGCCCGATCAGGATCCTTTGATATTTTATAGAAAAATAGCCGAAGCAGGCTCCTCGTTACTCAAAGAAAACGGCAAACTCTATTTTGAGACATATGAACAGTATCATGCCGAAACAGAAATATTATTACAGCACTTACATTATCATTCTATCCGAAAAATGGAAGACATTAACGGACGACCTCGTTTTATAAGTTGTACCCAATCGATCCAATAACCGAAAATCAGTATTGGCTCTGTTTTTTCATCCTGTATCATATTCAAGTTTAAATGATTAATTATAAAAAATGAACCGATGAAACTGTTTGAATATACCTACAAAACCATCTCCTTGATTTTATTCGTTTTATTGTCTATTTGGGGGGCCATTTTTTATACAACCATGATTAAAGAAGTGATCGACGAAACCGATGATACACTTGATCATTACAAACACATTTTAATAGGAAAAGTATTGCAGGATCCTTCTTTGTTGGAGACCAAAGGAAATTTAATGACTCATTATCAATTCAGCAAGCTTTCTCCGGAAGTAGCCAAACAATATCTTACTCATTATTATGATTCCAGCGTCTATATCGAAGGTGAAGACGAATACGAACCTGTACGGGTATTGGCCACCTCCTTTATGGTGGATGACGGCACCTATTACGAATTAAAAATCATGCTTTCCACCTTGGAACGTAACGACATGATCAAAGCGATTCTGCTTCACATTCTGGTTCTCTATTTTCTATTCTTTATCATCACGGCAATTGCCAACCGAATTTTATTAAAACGGATTTTCAAGCCACTCCATCTTCTATTAAATTGGATTAGCCAAATTAAATTAGGAAAAGAGAGTCAACCTTTGAAAAGTAACACACAAATAGAAGAATTCAAGCTACTCAACAAGGCGGCCTTAGAAATGAATGAAAGAACCCAGCAAGTTTATAAACAACAGAAAGAATTCATTGAAAACGCTGCACATGAACTGCAAACACCGCTGGCTATTGTTGCCGGGAAACTTGAACTATTTGTCGGAAATAATTCATTTACTGAAGCCCAGTTCAAAGATTTGGAGCAAATGGGAGTTGCCTTAAAACGGGCTATTAAGATCAACAAATCCCTGCTTTTATTATCCCGCATCGAAAATCGACAATATACTGCTGTTTCTACTCAAAATTTAAGTCGTATTATTCAAGAAACCTTATCAAACATGACTGAAATTTACGTAGATAAAAGAATCGAAATGATCACGGAGTACCAAGCCGATTTTATTTTAGAAATGAATGAAGAACTGTCAAATTCACTGATAGTCAATCTATTAAAAAACTCCTTTATTTATACACCAATCAATGGAAAAATCATCATCAAAACAAATCAAAACAGTATTGAATTCATTAATAGTGGCGTTACCCCTTTGGATCAAGAGAAAATTTTCGATCGATTCTATTATCAAAATGCACGAAAAGAAGGATCAAGCGGCATCGGTTTGTCTATTGTAAAATCTATCATACAACGCTATCATCTCACCCTTATTTATCAGTGGCAAGCACCTTGTTATCATCATTTTACAATTAAAAAGGAGGAAAAAAAGAAGGAAA
>JAVWBZ010000137.1:0-5091 GCA_036649255.1 Bacteroidales bacterium | reverse complement strand
ATGACACTGTAATTCTAACGGCAGGATGCGCCAAATATCGCTATAACAAACTCCTGTTGGGTGATATTGAGGGAATTCCCAGAGTGTTGGATGCCGGCCAATGTAACGACAGCTACTCTTTAGCACTTATTGCTCTTAAATTGAAAGAAGTTTTTGGATTGGACGATCTAAATAAATTACCTATTGTATATAACATTGCTTGGTATGAACAAAAAGCCGTATTGGTATTACTCGCTCTTTTAAGTCTTGGGATAAAAAATATTCATTTAGGACCCACTTTGCCAGGTTTTCTTTCTCCAAACATTGCCAATATACTGGTAAACAACTTTGGAATAGGTGGTATTTCCACCGTAGAAGATGATATCAAAAGAATGATCAATTAAAAACGAACTCTTTTAATAAAAACACACCATTCTCCATAAAGAGAGATTCGCATTGCAAAACACAAAACCAAAAAGGGGCGTCTAATATAATAGGCGCCCCTTTTTTTTGAAAATGTATCAAAAATAACTTAAAAATTAAAATTTGTAGCGTACACTTAAAGCAATATCATACAAACCGTTGGCATAAAAACCAACTTTATGATAACCTTGTCTGTCCGAGTAAAAATTACCAAATTTAGGTCCTATGGTTGGACGAAAATCTACAGAAAGTTGCAAGGGAAACCAAAAAGTATAAGAAAGGCCTACCATTCCCGTAACACCAAGAAAACCATAACCGGAACTGATATTATCATAATAACTATAATAATAATGATGTCCCCACCAGCTATAACCACCTCCGATACCTACACCGGCATACCATTCCCACGTACCTTTAGGCGTCCAATTGGGTGTTGCAAAAATCCAATTATGTGTTACTTCTGCTTGTATCCCTTGAAACCAATATTGTGTACCAGCATCAATTTGCAAAAAAGTGGATTTACTTAAATCGTGTTGATAACTGACTTCAAAATTAGTTCCCAAACGCCCTCCAATAGCTCGCGGTTGAGCTTGTGTTATTAAAATAGAACAAATTGCCAGTGCAATTACTAAAATAGATTTTTTCATAATTAATTGATTTTTAATTGTATTAAGTTTTATTAACATTTATATTTACCTGACTATCAAAAATTTCTACAAAAATACTATTTTATTTCGTAATCAACATTAAATCTTCAAAAAATTTAAGAACGGGCGATTGTTAATTACTTTTGCTATAACAATTGATCATTTCTTAGGTTCATTTTTATTCTATATTATTAGTACACAATAAAAAATAAAGGTTTTTTAATTTCTTGCCAATTGAATAAACAGAAAAAAATAGACCCAAAATGGGTCCATTTTTTCAAAATACAAAATTTTATTTTTTATAAAAGAGTATTTTTTCCCCATTTTACCGAATTATCTGTTTTGGGATAAAATTAAACGCTTCACAAATTGAGTCAGTCGTTATCCTTTTAGTAAACAGAATATTTTTATATATGATTGATTATCATAAAGTTATTTTTATTATATTGTCATATAAAAAAAGATACTATCTTTGACAATTTATTTTTAAAACCGTTTTATGAACAAAAAGAACAAGTTAGGTTATTACAAGTGGAACTTTGGAGATAGAAGTGACGGATGGCGAGTGAAAAAAGTGGATGTCATGTTCAGAATGATTCCTTATTTTCTGAGAACTCGTATGGATTCTCAAAACTTCTTCGAAGAACGGGTTTCTTTGGACATTATTGAAACTTTTGTAAAAGAGCATAAAGAGGAAATTCCCGACTTATCCATTATGCATGTAATCATAACAGCCTTGGTAAGAACCATTTCACAACGGCCTTATTTGAATAGATTTGTGGTTTGGAACAAAATTTTTGCACGCAATAACATCAGCTTTGCCATTGCCATTAAAAGAAATTTAACGGACGATGGGGAAGAGACCATGATAAAACCTTATTTTTTACCTACCGACACCTTACAAGATGTTGTCAATAAAATAAACAAAGAGTTAGAAAACAGCCAACCTCAAGGAAAATGTAATGACGTGGATTTTGTGTCCAAAATATTAGGCAAGTTACCTGATTTTTTGTTGCGTTTTGTAGTTTTTATGCTTTTCTGGATGGACAAAGTGGGCATTTTACCCAAATCGTTAATTAGAATCAGTCCTTGGCATTCTAGTGCTTTTCTCACCAACATAGGTTCTTTAGGTATTGAATCCATTTATCACCACCTTTATGAATTCGGCACTTGTAGCATGTTTGTTGCAATGGGCAAAAAAACCAAAGAATATACGACCGACAAAGATGGCGAGGTTAAAACGCTGAAAAGTATGTTATTAAAATTCGTTTTGGATGAACGTATCTGCGACGGATTTTATTATGCCTCTTCCATGAGACTCTTAAATAAAACCTTACTGGATCCTGCCATCCTGCTTAACCCTCCCGAAAAAGTAGTGGTAGACGACGGTGTAAATAAAAAGAGAGCAGATAAATAGAAATATTTTATTTCATCACTTTACATTCCAACCCTCTGTCACGCAATTCTTTGGTAATAATGTCCAATTGAGATTTATCCTGTAAGTTAACGGTAAAGCTGGTCAGTACATAACCCACCTGTACCGAGATAGTAGAACGCTCATGAATAATATCCTGAATATTGACTTTCAATTGTTCAAAAATAGCCAGTAGTTTGCGTAATTCCCCTGCCTGATCGGGAATAATCACTTGAATAGTAGCACGTAAACCGTCGCTCATCATTCCTTGTTCCACAATTTGTTCAAGTAAACTCATATTAATATTACCTCCACTGATAACAGGAACTACATTTTTACCTTTCAAATTACATTTTTTAAAAATGGCAGCTGCTACTGAAGCAACTCCAGACGGTTCGGCTAGTAATTTACCTCGTTGAAGTAAGATATAAGCAGCATGGGCAATTTCTCCATCATTAACTGTCACCAAATCATCAACATAATTTTGTATAATATCAAAAGTAAGATCTCCCGGCCTTTTTACGGCAATCCCGTCGGCAATGGTATGAATCTGGGGCAAAGTAACCATTTGATTAGCCTTGCGAGAGGCATACATACAGGCAGCTCCTTCCGCTTCCACTCCAATGATTTTAATTTTCGGGTTCATTTCTTTTAATGCAATAGCCATCCCGCTGATCAATCCACCTCCTCCAATAGGAATGATGACAACCTCTACTTCCGGTAGTTGTTGAAAAATTTCCAACCCAATGACACCTTGTCCTGCAATTACTTTAGGATCATTGAAAGGATGAATATAGGAAGCTTTATTTTTTTCACAATACTCTTGGGAAGCGGCATAAGCATCATCAAAAGTATCACCGCCCAGTATGACATTAGCACCATAAGAACGAGTTGCAATGACCTTTAACGGCGGAGTAAAAGTAGGCATAAAAATAGTACTCTTCAATCCCAATTTAGTGGAAGAATAAGCCACTCCCTGTGCATGATTTCCAGCAGAAGCTGCCACCACAGGACGTTGCATTTCTTCTTTACTTAAAGTGGCAATTTTATTATAAGCTCCCCGTACTTTAAAAGAACCCGTTATTTGTAAATTTTCTAATTTCAAATAAACATTGGCGTCGGCCATTTGAGAAAAAGATTTTGTTGGTAATAAAGAAGTTACCTTCGTAATTCCTTTCATGGTCTGTTGTGCTGCCACAATATCCGAATATTTTATAAATTGTTTGCTCATTATTCTTTTTTTAGTATGCAAAAGTACATGATTTTTTATTCAACGCAGGGTTGCAGAAAGGAAAAAGAAAAATAAATTTTTGAGACTCCTGATCCTTGTAAAAATCGAAACTAATTTTGCCATCACATTACAAATGAACAAGTTCCTTGCGTGAGCGGCTGAAGCGATATCCCACAGCGACCCCGGACAAAAAAGTACGACGAGGTGGCATGAGAATATAGAATGAAAAAAGAGGAATAATTTTCACCACGAAGACAGAAGGGCAAGCGAGGAATATAAGCAGAAGACGCGACGGCGAAGCCGGCACGCCCTCTTAAAGATTTTACCAAAAACAAAAAGTCTTAAAATAAGGGTGGAAGGAAAATAAAATTGAATTTTACTATTTTTAATGCTTTTAGACCATTTGGAAAGATAACCGGAAAACAAAAAATTGTATTTTTGCCATCCTTACAAAAATAAACAATAGCTTACTAAAATACAAATAACTGATGATAAAAAGATACTCCCGTCCCGAAATGAGTGCCGTTTGGACTGAAGAAAACAAGTTCAACGCCTATTTAAAAGTAGAAATTGAAGCCGCAGCTGCCTGGTGTCAAGTAGGTGTTATCCCGGAAAAAGAAATTGCCTTATTGCGCCAAAATGCTTCGTTTAATATTGACAGGATTTATGAACTTGAAAAAGAAACCCGTCATGACATTGTAGCTTTTACTCGTGCTATTAGTGAAACATTGGGTGATGAAAAAAAATGGGTACATTATGGGCTCACCTCAACCGATGTAGTGGACACTGCCAACGGTTATTTGCTTAAACAGGCCAATACCATTCTAAGATCCGATTTACAACACATGGCCGCCATTTTAAAAAAGAGGGCCTATGAATTTAAAAATACGCCTTGTATCGGACGCACGCATGGAGTTCATGCCGATATTACCGCCTTGGGTTTAAAATGGGCTCTTTGGTTTGATGAAATGCAACGTAACATAGCACGTTTTGAAGATGCCGCTGCTGATGTGGAATGTGGAAAAGTAAGCGGTGCCGTGGGGAATTTTGCCAACGCACCAGCTTTTGTTCAGGATTATGTATGCCAACAACTCGGTATTCATTCGGCTCATATTTCCACTCAAACGCTGCAACGCGATCGTCATGCGCATTACATGAGTATTTTAGCTTTGATAGGAGCTACCATCGAAAAAATGGCCACGGAAGTACGCCATTGGCAAAGAACCGAATTGCGAGAAGCGGAAGAATCGTTTGGGAAAGGTCAAAAGGGTTCCTCTGCCATGCCCCATAAACGGAATCCCATCGGGAGCGAAAACATGTGCGGTTGTGCAAGGGTATTAAGAGGTTATATGATAACCGCTTACGAAGATATCGCACTATGGCACGAACGCGATATT
>JAVWBZ010000136.1:0-5098 GCA_036649255.1 Bacteroidales bacterium | reverse complement strand
AGTTCCTGAAGATACTACCTATATTTCCTGCTCCAAACTTCCAACTATTGTCATTTATCCTAATCCAACCAGTGACATTCTTAAAATCAATATAGGAAATACGGGAGTAACAAATATAACTTTATTTTCACTTCTTGGGGAAAAGATACAGGAAATAGAAACAAAAAACACTTATTTTGAAATTATTATGACAAAATATTCAAAAGGAATCTATTTCCTACATTTTAAAACAACACAAGGAGTGTTTATAAAAAAAATAATGAAAATATAATTTTATAAGGTTTCTCATAGTTTACAACTTAGGCTCTTCTCTCAGGGAAAGAGCCTAAATTGTATTAAAAATTTTATTATAATTAATTTTACGTTAATTTTTGCAACCATAATATGTCCATTCTTACCATCTAAACATCTTATTATTATCTAACAATTGATTACAATAAAAAGAACGATATCTTTCTTTAATAAGAAGATTTCATACAATCAATACTTTATACATCTGAAGGAAAATAGTTTTTTATAAAGAAAAATGATATTGGTAAATTTATTCCGAACAGAGATTTCTTTTTCATATAAAAGCTTAATGAGGCGCTGATAATAGATCTATCAACCTTTTCAGCGTATTGACACGATCGTTCAAACGTGTTGTCGAATCTATAATAATCACATTTTTAACGCCATCCTTGATGGCATAATCAAATGTGTATTTTCTGGCATTATCAGGAATTTTATAGAGAGAGGATTCATTCGGTAACATTTTAAAGGATATTTTTACGTTATCGGTTCGTACTTTTGAAACTATAATATTAGAAGTGTCTCCATATTTTATATTTCCTATAAATGATTGGGATACAATAATCCCATCAAAATATTTGAAAACCACAATCTCCCATAATGTTCCGTCAAGAAATTCTGTGTTAGACTGTATCGGATTACAATTATTAATTATTTGGATAGAAGTATCTTTTTTGCTACAACCGGCTATTATTACTATAAAAGCCCCCCATAATACCATTCGTTTCATAACTATTCTGTTTATAAAAAACATGAAACTCAAATTTTTAGTTCTTCAGTATTTAGTATAGCTAACTACTGGGAAGAAATAAGAATATTCACACATGAGCATTTAAACTTATTCTTTTCAACTTCGCATCAATCATATAATTTTCAAGGAAAAGACGAAAAAATTTATACTACTATATTACAATTTATTGCATAGATTCTTTTAAATTTATTAAATATTATCGTTTCTTTTTCTTATCTTATTTTTAAGCCACAAAAATAAGATAATTTTGTTTCCATTAAAAAGATTGAAATAATTAAATTTCGACCAAGATTTTCTTTAATATACACCTGATATATTTTCCGACAGAAAAAAGATAATAAAAAAAATAGTTGACAAAAATCATCAACTATTTCATTATCAAAAAGACAATCAATTCCAGCTATTTGTTTTAATTAATTATCCAATGCCTCTGCACCACTCACAATTTCAATTAATTCATTTGTAATGGCCGATTGACGTGCATTATTATATTTCAAGCGTAACTCTTTCAACATTTCATTAGCATTATCCGTTGCTTTTGCCATAGAAGTCATGCGAGCTCCGTGTTCCGAAGCGATTGAATCAATAAGAGCTTTGTATAATTGAAGTTTTAAAATTTTAGGAATCAACTCATTTAACAACTCTTTTTTGGAAGGTTCGATAATATAATCATGATTCTGTTGTTTTCCCTCCATCACATGCAAAGGTTGAATCGGTAAAAATGGTTCCACCACCAACTTTTGAGTAGCCGCATTTATAAATTGATTATATACGATTTCAACTTTATCAAATTCTTTTTTTAGAAAACCTCTCATCAAATAATCTGCAATCGTTGTTAATTCGGAAAATGAAGAATTTTCAAGAAGAGTTTCGTTATATTGAATAACGTCAAAATATTTAGATAATTGTTCATTTCCTTTCTTCCCAATACAAATCAGTTTCAATCTCCCCGTTCTATTCTGTTCGTAATACCTTTCTTTAATCAACAACTGTGTTTCTTTGATCACATTTGAATTAAACCCCCCACAAAGCCCCTTGTTTGAAGTAATAACTACAATCACTACTCTTTCCGGATTGCGATGATGAAAAAGCGGCATATCCTCCATGCTCATCATCGAACTAGAAAGATCTTGCAAAATTTCATTTAATTTTCTTGAATAAGGACGCAAATTGACAATGGCAGTTTGAGCTCGGCGTAATTTAGCTGCCGATACCAGTTTCATTGCGCTGGTAATCTTTTCGGTTGAGCCAATTGAAGCTATCCTGATTCGAATTTCTTTTAGACTTCCCATCACTTATTTATATGGATTATTTTTCGTGTTTTTTACTAACGTCTTTACAAACTGCTTCCAAACTTCTCATAATTTTTTCATCAATAATGCCTCTTTTCAATGTATCCAACAATTCCTGATGAAATTCATGAAGTACTTGAATAAAGTCGGTTTCAAAGTTCCTGATCCTATTCACCGGCACTTTCTGCAACAAACCTTTTACTCCGCAAAAAATAATCGCAATTTGTTCCTCCACTTTTAAAGGAGAATATTGAGGTTGTTTTAAAATTTCCACATTGCGGGCACCTTTGTCGAGTACATTTTGGGTAGCTTGATCAACATCAGAACCAAATTTGGAAAAGGATTCCAATTCACGATATTGTGCCTGATCAAGTTTCAAAGTACCGGCCACTTTTTTCATTGATTTAATTTGCGCATTACCTCCCACACGAGACACTGAAATACCCACATTGATTGCAGGACGTACGCCCGCATTGAACAAAGAGGTTTCAAGGAAAATCTGACCATCCGTAATAGAAATCACATTGGTGGGAATATAAGCCGAGACATCACCTGCTTGAGTTTCAATAATAGGTAAAGCTGTTAAAGATCCGCCTCCTTTTACAATGGGTCTGATGGATTCTGGAAGGTCGTTCATCTCAGCTGCAATTTTATCCGATTCAATAATTTTAGCAGCTCTTTCCAATAATCTTGAATGAAGATAGAATACATCACCGGGATATGCTTCACGTCCGGGGGGACGACGAAGTAACAAAGAAACTTCCCGATAAGCAACTGCCTGTTTGGAAAGGTCATCATAAATAATCAAAGCCGGACGTCCTGAATCTCTAAAGTATTCGCCAATAGCAGCACCTGCAAACGGAGCATAGAATTGCATGGCAGCAGGATCTGAAGCGGTAGCGGTAACCACCACCGTATAAGGCATTGCACCATATTCAGTCAATGTTGTTACATTGGCAGCCACTGAAGAACCCTTTTGGCCAATGGCTACATAGATACAATATACGGGATTTCCTTTGTCGTAAAATTCTTTCTGGTTGATAATGGTATCAAGTGCAATCGCAGTTTTACCGGTTTGACGGTCTCCAATGATCAATTCACGTTGTCCGCGTCCAATCGGAATCATGGCATCCACCGCTTTAATACCGGTTTGTAACGGTTCTTTAACAGGTTGACGAAAGATAACACCAGGCGCTTTCCGTTCAATGGGCATTTCATACAAAGTACCTTCAATCTCTCCTTTTCCGTCAATAGGTTCGCCCAATGTATTGATAACACGTCCCAGTAATCCTTCTCCAACATTTAAGGAGGCAATTTTGCCAGTACGTTTACAGATATCACCTTCGTTCAAATCTTTAGAATCTCCAAGCAGTACCACACCCACATTGTCTTCTTCAAGATTAAGTACAATTCCCATTACATCTCCACTCGGTTTTTCAAAAATGACCAACTCACCGGAACAGGCGTTATGTAATCCGTAAACACGTGCAATACCGTCCCCTACAATTAAGACGGTACCCATCTCTTCCAATTCAGCTTTAGAATCAAAATTTTGTAACTGCTGACGCAAAATCGCCGTTACTTCTGAAGGTTTAATTTCTGCCATTGTCTTAGTTTTTGTATTTCAAACAATTATTATTATTTTTACTTAAATTTTCTATTTTCCACTCTATCACTTACATGATTTCCCACTAAAAACCGGCCTGATAATTATTTTGGGAAAATTCAGCTTTTAGTTTATTGATACGAGTGTGAATACTTGCATCAAAAAGATAGCCTTCCACAATAAGAACCAATCCTCCAATCACATCAGGGTTTACAGAAGGTACAATTTGGATGGTGGAGTGAGTTTGTCGTTCGAGCATGTTTTTAATTTGATCCAGCAATTTATCCCCAAAAGGAACGGCAGTTACTAAATTAACCACCTTGATATTATGATATTGATTGTAATAAATGACAAATTCTTCACAAATAATCACAAGCGCAGGTTCTCTTTTTTTTCTAATAATCAACCCTAAAAAACCCAATGAAATTTTTGAAATTTTTTCGGAAAATATCTCTCTAAAAATATTCATTTTTTTATCAGGATGTATGATAGGACTCTCAATCACCAAACGCAAATCCCTATTCTCTTTCAGCACCTCTTTAATAAGTATAAGATCTTGATTAACAGATTCAAGCGACTCATTTTCTATAGCAAATTGGAAGAGTGCTTTGGCATATCTATTGGCTAACTTAGGATTTCTCATCTCTCAAAATTATTAGTGGGGGCAAAGATACTATTTTTTTAATACGATTAGCCCAATCTTTATTTTTTTTTAAGCTAACGACCATCATGGCAAAAGCTTTACAAAATGCCTTCTTTGATAATATCATGCAGGTGAATAACCCCAAGATATTCATCATTTTCATTCACAACAAAAAGATTGGTAATATTCTTTTTCTTCATCATATCGAATGCCTCAACTGCTAGTTTATTTTCTCGGATGGTTTTGGGATTATGAGTCATCACCCGTTCGGCCGTCAAATTTGAATAATCAGGATTTTTTTCCAACATACGACGTAAATCGCCATCTGTAATAGCACCTATCACTTTCTGATCAACCACCACGGCGGTAACCCCCAAACATTTACCGGAAATTTCAAGAATAACACGGGGCATCGGGGCATCAGGAAGCACCATGGGAGTTTCATTAAATTTATATAAATCGGAAACTCTCAAATAGAGTCGTTTTACCAATATACCACCAGGGTGAAATTTTGC
>JAVWBZ010000135.1:0-5102 GCA_036649255.1 Bacteroidales bacterium | reverse complement strand
AGCAAAGAGAGGTGTTACACACAACACCATAACTAAAATAAAGATTGATTTTTTCATGATTATTTTTAGGGATTTTTTATTAATATAATCCAACTTGTTATTTTTTAGGGGGCAAAGATACAAAAAAAATATTCTATCAATAAATAATGATTTCATCAATAAAGATATAACTGGAAAAACCTACTCTTCCATGCCAATGAAGGCAAAAAAAAGAAAGAAGAAACCTTTATTTTCATATAGCTGACTTTTATATTTTTGGATTTCGGTACTCTTCAGAGAATCAAAAATAAACAAATAATTGTATCTTTGCAACCTTAAAAAAGATACCTTATGAAAAGAGAATCTCCTGAAAATATACAAAAAGCCATTGATATTCTTTCAAAGAAAACGGATAGTAAGTTGATTACACATTTGAACTCTTGTGTTCATTGCGGTCTTTGTGAAACCAGTTGTCTTTTTTTTAAAAGTTATGAAGATCCTAAATTTATACCGGGGAGAAAAGTTGATTTGGTTGCTTCTATTTATAGAAAATATTGCACGTTTACAGGAAAGGTTGCCCCGCAATTGGTACATGCCAGAGAACTTAATGATGAGTTGATTGCGGAGATGGTAGATTCGTTGTATGGTGCATGTACCATGTGTGGAAGATGTGTGAAACATTGTTCCATCGGTGTGGATATTCCTTTTGTAGTGAGAACAGGGCGTCGAATGTTGGCTGCGATGGGGTATGTGCCTGCTACGTTGCAAGCTACCGTTGATGCAGCTATCCATACCGGTAATAATATGGGAATTGCCGAAGAGGAATTTGTGGATACGATTGAATGGATGGCCGAAGAATTGCAGGATGAAATGGGCGATGAAAAAGCAGAGATTCCAATAAATCAAGAAAATAGAGAAATTTTATATACCTTAAATCCGCGCGAACCTAAGTTTTTTCCGCTTTCCATATCGGCAGCCGCCAAAATTTTTTACGCCGCTGGTGCCAGTTGGACACTTTCTTCAAAAATGTATGATGTAACCAATTATGGCTATTTTTCAGGTAACGATCAAGAGGCAAAAACCATTGCCCTGAATATGTTTGAGGAGATGAAAAAATTGAATTCCAAAACATTGGTTTTGGGAGAGTGTGGGCACGGTTCACGGGCCTTGCGCTGGGAAGCTCCCAATTTTTTACAACAAAATCCTCCGTTTAAAATGATTACATTGGTGGAGCTGATTGAGGAGTATTTAAAAAAGGAGAAGATTAAAGTGAATAAAAGTTTAAATAATAAAAAATATACGATTCATGATCCATGTAATATTACCCGTAATGGCGGACTGTTCAATTCTTTACGCTATGTAATAAAAAAAGTGGTGCCGGAATTGATAGAAATGGATCCTTATGGGAGCGACAATTTCTGTTGTGGCGGTGGTGGTGGTATGCTGGCTATGAGTGAGTACAATGAACGCAGAGTCAAGGTGGGGGAAATCAAAGCCGATCAAATTAAAAAGACTGGGGCCACCGTGGTGATTACACCTTGCCACAATTGTGTTGACCAGCTAAGCCAGTTGAATCATACTTATCGATTGGGAATTGAAATTAAATCGGTGGCAGAAGTGGTGGCTGATGCGCTGGTTATTGAATCGTAATCATGATAGCAATACTGTCAGTTCGAGCGTAGGGATTTTCTTAAGAGTGCACGTAAATCTGTCGGCTTCTCTTTTTCTTACTTTAAAAGTAATGATATATCGATCTTCGTAAAATTGATTTGTGATGGTGATTTCATCGTCTTTCAAAATTTGCATCACTTGATTCATGGCAGTGTAATCAAAATAGATTTTGTAGTTTTCGTCTATGGTCTTTTCAATGATGACAGCTTTGTCTAATGCTTCTTTGGCGGCGGTTTTGTAAGCATTGATCAAACCGCTAACCCCTAATTTAATTCCTCCAAAATATCGTACTACAACGACCAGCGTATTGGTAAGGTCTTTGGATAATAGTTGTCCGTAAATAGGGCGCCCAGCGGTTCCCGACGGTTCTCCGTTGTCGTTTATACGATAAGCTGATTTATCGGGCCCAAGGATATATGCATAACAATGATGTCGTGCATCAAAATATTGTTTTTGTACCTCTGCAAGACGTTCTTTCACCATGGTTTCATTTTCAACAGGGAAAACCATGGCTATAAATTTACTTCCTTTTTCGCGATAGATGCCATCCGAAATTCCTGTGACGGTTTTATAGGTGTCGTCGAACATATTGTATCAGATTATCATCAATTAATTCTTCCCGATCAGGAAGAATGCCTAAAACGGGAGCGGGAACTCCCTGGTTCCAGTATTGGTTTCCTGTTAAAATTCTGACTTCATCCCATAAATCGGCCGCAATAAATTTCTCCAATGTTTTTTTGCCTCCTTCAACCATAATCGATAAGATGTTTTGTTGATAAAGTGTTGCCATGGCTTCGGAAAGATTTTCCGAAACGGGGATATAGGGGAGAGCAGAAGCTATGATTTCTTCTCCTCTTTGCATAACAAACCGCTGAGGATCTTTTCCTGGATATAAGCGTGTGGTAAGTTGAGGTTGATCGTTTTTCATTGTATTGAAACCTACTAAAATGCCGGCTTCTTCACTGCGCCACTTATGGGTGATTACCTTTAATTCCGGATTGGTAATCCAATATTTTTGGATATCTTCTTTACCGTTTCGTTCAATATCCATGTAATTGTTGCGCGTTCTAGCCCACTTCAAAATGATATAGGGCCTTTTTTTAGTATGAAAAGTAAAAAAACGTTTGTTCAGTTCAAGACATTCTTTATGTAAAATGTTATCAATGACTTCAATGCCGGCTTCTTGTAATTTTTTTACTCCTTTCCCGTTTACTTTTGAATTGATATCAAGAGGCCCCATCACAACTTTGGGAACCCGATATTGGATAATGGCGTCGGCACACGGCGGGGTTTTGCCAAAATGCGAACAGGGCTCCAAATTTACATAGAGGGTTGATTTTGAAATCAGTTCGGGGTACTTAACAGAATTGAATGCATTAATTTCTGCATGAGCTTTGCCATATTGTTGATGCCAGCCTTCTCCTATAATTTGATCGTTATATACCAAGACAGCACCTACCATCGGATTTGGGTGAACATTTTCCAACCCCAATGAGGCTAATTCAAGAGATCTTTTCATCCATTTGTCATGTGTAGCCATTAAGATTATTCTTTGTTTTTATTAAGAAAATAAGATAGCGGTTGCACCTGACGGTCAAAATGAAAATATTGACAAAGGTATAAATTATAGAATTTATTATTCAAAACTGCATAAAATTTGTCGCGATTTATCGATTCCAGAATTTCATCACTAATGGGAACGTCATCCATGTATAATTGTTCTTTATCAAATTTACGGTAGAGTTTTAGTTCGATTATCTGGTTGTTAACGTCTTTTAAAGTGATAATTTTGAATAGATTATTATTTAAAAGGGAATCACGTTGCTGTTCGGATAGGTCGGTGACGAGAGTTTCAAAGTTTTTGTCTCTAAATTCTGATAACATATCAATAATTTTGGTAGTATCGTAATCTAAAATTTTTTCATTATGGGCGTTATAAAGATCAAAATGCCGAGCTCCTGCTTTTACTACTTTGAAGGATTCTTCGGGGTTTTCAAGATCTTTAAATTCGATAGACTGGATACGGGTTAGTTTAGTTTCAAACAAATCATGATTGATCCAGTCGAGAAAATCGGTAGAGTAGGAGGGTGAAATGAAACCTCTAAAACCGGGTACATGAACAATATAGGGCTCTGTTAAGCCTTCCATGGCGGCAAAGTTGGCTAAGTTATCCATGGTGGCGGGGCCCATATAATAGGTCTTGGTTTTCCTCTCTTTTACAAAAAAGGGAATGCCGAAAATAGAAAATTTGGGAGTCATTTCATAAATTTCTACTTTTACGGAACCCACTGCTAATGTCTTGTTGATATTGGTTTGGGCTGTTTTTGGCACCGATTGCCTAACCGAAATATTGGTTAAAATGCTAAGAAAATTGTCTATCTTTGAATCCATTGCCAGGATAGAATCCTGTACGGTCCAACCTTTGAGAGTTCTTTTTAATAGAATGTTTGCCCCGCGCATATCTGCCAAAAAAATCTTTGAAACTTTAGAGGTGTCTTCTATGGCAAAAGCATTGGCCGAAAGACCTGCTTTGTTCGATTTAAATACGTTGTTTTCTATTAAGATAATAACAACCGAAACCACAATAAGTACTAAAGCAATAATTAAATAGAGAATGTTTTTTTTCATATGATGCTATTTTTTTTGAGGCTGCAAATTTACATGTTTATTTTCAATAATAATGAGGTAGAAAAGAGTAAACGTATGAAAAATGACAAAATTTTGTTTTCCTTTTCGAAATAGTTTTTGGAAGTGCTGTTAAATTTGTTGATAATTTGTCGCTGTCGTTTAAATAATTTATAAAATTTCGCATGGAGAAAAAGCAATGTTAATATTTTAAAGAGGAACTACCCTAATTTTTTAAATTGTTTACTTTAAATGAGTAAAATTATGAAAGAAAAAATTGTATTTTTGCCACTTTCAATTTGATTTGTATGGACATTCTTGCAGTGAATGATTTTTCTTTGGAACTGATACAGGATTCGCAATGGAAAGCGATCTTGCATCATATCACTTTTTCGCTGAAAAGAGGTGAAACGATCGGCATTGTAGGAGAGTCGGGATCAGGAAAATCGGTAACGGCTTTGTCAGTGATGAGGCTTATCAATGCTAAAACTTCTAAGGTCACTTCCGGAAATATGACCTATTTTCATTCGGAAGAGAAATTTAATCTGACTACTTTACCAGAAAAGGCATTAAGGAAAATTAGAGGCAACAAGATTGCGATGATTTTTCAGGAACCGATGACCTCTTTGAATCCAGTTATCAAATGTGGAAAACAAACGATGGAGGCATTGCTGCTTCACACTGGTTTATCTAAGAAAGAGGCTAAAAATAGAGTGATTGAACTTTTCAAAGAGGTGATGCTACCCCGACCGGAGAAGATTTTTGATTCTTATCCGCACGAATTATCGGGAGGGCAGAAACAAAGAGTGATGATTGCCATGGCCATG
>JAVWBZ010000134.1:0-5175 GCA_036649255.1 Bacteroidales bacterium | reverse complement strand
CAGAGGCGAAAATATTGCTTTTATTTACCGAATAGCCCCCAGAGTGAAATATACAGCTAATAAACTGCAATTTTGTTTTGAACCTGAATATACAGCGGCTAAATATGGAAAATATTTGAATGAAAAAGGCAAAGTTTTGAACGATGGTGAGAGTTTGCCTGCTGAAACCAATCTGGTGCATGCCATGAGGTTTTTATTGACGGTAACTTGCTTCTTTTAAGGAACCTATTTTGCGGTAAATTTTCGAAATTTCTTCTAAAAATGAACCTATCTGTTTTGATTTTAAAAAAATCAGATTAGAATGTCTTAATTTTATTTTTTTGTACGATATTAAATTAAATTTTTATTTATTAATTAAATGTTTATTTTATGAAAAATATAATTGAAAGAATGCAAAAAAAATGTAACTTATTTTATGTGTTAAAAATGCAAGTAATTCATTTTTAATCAATTTGTTGCTTGAATATATAGTATATTTAAAACGGCTAAACCAAATTAATAATTTAAACAAATTGATTATGAAAAACAAATTTTACTTTTTAGCGTTATTAATCCCGTTTTTGCTTATTTCTTGCAATAAAGAACAATCAAAACAGGATCTTACTTCCAAGTATGATAATACGGCTACACCTATTGAAGGAAAAGAGGCGTCCAGCTATTTTTTGCAAGCCAAAGCTGGACATCCAGCTAAAAACTGTAAAGGATGTGTTACCGTACGCGGTCGGTCATTTCATGTTAATTGTCAAGGGCCTGGAGAAGATTGTGTTGTCAACACTTCGGCGGTAGTGTCTGCTACTGCAACTCCCGGTGTTTACCAAGCTATCGTGGAGGGTGCAGATTTGACTTCGGAAGACTTTTATAATATGCCCGATCGCTCTTTCTTTATTGATATAAATGAAAATAAAGAAGAACTCTGGTTGAATATTCCTGCACAATTGGTAGAACGGAATACAGTTACCAAACAATTTACTTTTAATAATCTTTTTTACAGCAATTCACAAGTCTATAAAAACAATTAATGGATTTGTGTGGTAAATGTTGAATTAAAAACAGGCGAGAATTTTTATTGATTCTCGCCTGTTTTTAGTTATTGTTTTTTGTATAGTTGTAGAAAAGCCCTTCTTTGTCGGAAGGGAACATCCAGCAATATGTCGTTCCCATCATAGCCCTTTCCCAAATTAACGGTATAATTTCTGTAGCCAATGATGTGTTTCATCATAATCAAAGTACATTTTCTAATTTGAAAACAACTGTTTTGAGAAAGAAAAGATTGAAGTTCCAACAGAGAACGATTGATATATAACTCTTTGGGATGAGACTCTTCTGTAATAACATACGTTATATGCTTTACTTGCTGGAAATATTTGATATCATCCAGTTTAATTTTGATATATTCATCTGTAATATCATTTCTGTTAACCAATAGAAAATCTGTTTGGAATCTGTTTAAAAAACGATCTTTAATTCTCGGAAATTGACTGATAATGGCCGATTTCGGAAGAAAATCCAAGAGATTTTTATCCAAATAGGAGTATGCTTCTACAGCATATTTTTGATCGAATGCTGTCATGATGACCGTGTAGGGTGGGTTTTCCAATTTTCCGATAAGTTCAAGACCGCTCATTTCTGGCATTTCAATGTCTGTAATGAGCATATCACAAGGTGAAACTTTTAAAAAATTTAAAGCCTTGATTGGATTTTCAAAATAATGCAGAGTCCCATCTAAATGATTTACTCTTAAAAGATGTTCGATGATAATAGCCAGATCTGGATTATCATCTACTACAACGAAATTGTACTTTTTTATTTCTGACATAGTTTAAAATTGCTAAAAAATTAATATTAAAGTTATGGTATATGTTTGTTCGGTTTCTGTTGAAATTAATTCGAATTTTTTAGGATAACACAATTCAAGTCGATCTCTTAAATTCTTCAATCCTATCCCTTTGCCTTTTAACGTATTTCGATTGGACGCCATATTGTTGGTACAGATGAATTGTAATTGATTGGATTCTGGCTGATCTAAAGTAATGTGTACATAACCTGTTCCGTCATGAAGGGTATATTTAAAAGCATTGCTGATCATATTTTCAAATAATAGGGGAGAGATCAATAGGTTGCAATCAATGTTAAAGATATCAAATCGATAGTCTATATCCGATGAGTAACGTTGTTTTTCAAGGATAACATAATTATCGTAAAATTTTAATTCATCTCGAAGCCTCACTTTTTCTTTGATGGATTCAATAAGCATGTAACTGATCACCATGTTTAATTTTTCCAGTAAGGAAGGAAGATCTCCTTTATTTTGAAGGGCGTGAGCCTGCATTGAGTTAATAATACTGGTAAAATAATGAGGAGTGATTCTTGAAGAGAGGTACAAACGCTCTATTTCAAACATTTTGAGAGATAGTTTATACGTTTTTTGTACTTCCTTGTAAAAGCGTAATAAAATAAAAAAAGCGAGAAATCCTGCATATCGACAGGATAATATCATAAAAAGATAAAGCAAGTAGGAGTTATAGAAATTTTTATTATCAAAAGAAATACATATTTTTATATTGGTTTTAATAAGTTCTACTTCCGAAAACCCCGCAATGAAAACGGTTAAAAGCGAGGCTACCCAATATAATATGATACGATTTTTTTTATAAAGAAATGGAAATAGAACGAAATAGTTGAGATAAACTGTAATGGCAATAAAGCATATGCATAAAAATTCTTTGTATGATTCATTAATCGGTCGTAGGAATGAATTTTGATTAAAAAGATAAATAATTATTGCCCAAAAAAGTATATGTAGTAAAATTTCACCTATTACCGAATATCTTTTAGCCATTGTGTATAAAGTTTCTTGCAAATATAGAATATTTTCTATAAAAAAGTTTTAAAATTGGCAAGAAAATTAACGGTAAGATTGTATTAACTTTCAGTGAATTTGTTTTGAAATCTTGATTAAATATTGTAGATATGTTTTTTTAATGTTAAATAGCGTTAAATTGCCTTTTTTAATTTTGAAACTATAGGATTTTTTAGGCAGAAATAAAAGAAATTTGGGTGTGATTCTTCCTATTTTGATGAAGATTAAAATATCGAGGGGGAAATATAAAAAATGGAAATAGGAAATCGTATATTTTCAGCACGGTGGGTTCATTTTCAATACGAATAGTATGATAGATTGAGGGGGAGTTATTGAAATCTAGTAATATGTTTCTGGCAGATCTGTTTATTTAAAGCCGTTATCTGTTTGAACTTGCTTGATAAAAAACTGTTTTTATACAATTGGCTCTATTTAGTATGTTTCTTAAATTCGTAACATAAATTTAATTTAATTGCAATATCATGGTAATATATCATCTATACTTTTACATCATGAAAAAAGAGCCCTATATCATTTTAAAAAGATAGCAAAATGAAAAAAAAGTTACTATTCATGCTTGCCATTGCCATGTTTGTCATGATCTCCAATGCACAGAAAATCAAAGGAAGTGACACGATGTTGCCTATTACTCAGAGAGCAGCGGAAGCATTTATGAAAAAGAGTTCCGAGAAAACCGTTGTTGTAACAGGGGGAGGAAGTGGGGTTGGCATTTCCGCATTATTGGCTGGAACAACTGACTTGGCCATGGCTTCACGTAAAATAAAACTAGATGAAAAAATAATCATTGATTTTGGGCTTGTCAATCAGGCAGAATACTACAGCGCATTGATTTTCAGAGGCTATATCAAGTCCATCGGGGAACCGGTTTTATCAGGAGGGCGGTATGATGAACTTTTCAAAGATTTTGGTGAAGATTTGCCGGCCACGGGGTTTGCCATCAATGTAGACCAGTTGGCGGTCAATTTACTCAAAGAGAGCGGTGAAGAGGAGGGGTCGTTTATAAAAGAAAAAACAGGGGATCAGGATCAAAAAATACGCATTGCATTGACCAAAGGCAGGCTTGAAGAAAACACATTGATGTTGTTGGAACAAAGCGGTTATGATATGATTCATCTAAAGGAAAAGGGAAGAAAGCTGTTGCTGACTATTCCCAATACCAATATTGAGGTGGTTTTGGCCAAAGCCGCAGATGTAATTACCTATGTGGAGCACGGCGTTTGCGATATTGGCGTTGTAGGAAAGGATACCATTGCGGAAAATGGTGGAATTTATTATGAAGTATTAGATTTGGGGTTTGGCAAGTGTAAATTTGCATTGGCTGTTCCAAAAGATGCGGATTTTTATGGTGGCTATACCACAAAGACCATTGCTACCAAATATCCCAATGTGGCCGGCGCTTATTTTGAGAGCAAGGGCATGGATGTGGAAATTATTAAAATTGAAGGTTCGGTAGAATTGGCGCCGTTATTGTCTTTGGCGGACGGTATCGTAGATTTGGTGGAAACAGGTACGACTTTAAAAGAAAACGGACTGGAAGTCATAGAGGATATCCGAAAGATTTCGGCAAGACTGATTGTCAATGAAGCCAGCATGAAATTGAAAAAAAGAGAAATTGAGGAATTTCTCAATCGGATTCAGAATAAGGAGTAAAGGGAAAGATGATAAAAACAATTTGTGCAGACGGAATTCAAGAAGTTGCATTTTTAAAGAATCTGCAGGAGAGAAGAACGAGGACCAATGAAGATGTGGGGAACATTGTGGCTCAAATTATTCAAGAAGTAAAAACAAAGGGTGATGTAGCTTTACGAAAGTTCTCTTTGCAATTTGACGGAGGATGTCCCCAGGATTTACAGGTTCCCACAGCAGATATGAAACAAGCTTTTGAGCAAGCGGACCCGGCGTTTAAGGCAGCCTTGGTCAATGCAGCAGCCAACATTCGCTTTTATCATCAACATCAAAAAGAGCAAGACTATCGAATAGAAAAAGAGCAGGGTGTTGTTTTGGGGCAGCTTCTACGAGGGTTAAGTCGTGTAGGCGTTTATGTGCCCGGTGGGACAGCGGCCTATCCATCCACCGTATTGATGAATATCATTCCCGCCAAACTTGCGGGCGTGGAGGAGATTGTAATGGTAACGCCTCCTATGGTGTCCGTCAATGGATGTGGTGAAAAAACCTATGGAGCCAATCCGGATATTTTGGCAGCGGCTTATGTGGCGGGTGCCGACCGAATTTTTCTTACAGGAGGTGCCCAGTCTATTGCAGCACTCACTTATGGAACTGAAACCATTCCAAGA
>JAVWBZ010000133.1:0-5237 GCA_036649255.1 Bacteroidales bacterium | reverse complement strand
CAACAGGCAAACCCCTAAAAAGGTCATCATCAATATGATTCGGAAATTTTTTGGAGACAGATGCAAGTTGTCGAAAATTAAATACTATTTAGTAAGAATAACGGAAACATAAGGAGAATAGTCTCCATTATGCAAAAAAAGATCTCTGACAATAGAAGAAGAAAGATGAGCATATTGTGGAGAGGTCGAGAAAAAGAGAGTTTCTATATCAGGAGCCAACTGTTTATTAGCTTGCGCAATATCTTTTTCTATTTGAAAATCTATACTGTTTCTTACACCTCTGATAATAAATTTTGCCTCTACCGATTGACAAAAATCAACCGTTAAACCTTGATAAGAAACAACTTCAACGACCTTGTTTGTTTGAAAAATGTCGGCAATCCATGCCAATCTTTTGTCAAGTGGGAAAAAAGAAGTTTTGGTATTATTGATGCCAACAGCAATATAGATCTTATCAAAAAGAGGCAACGCTTTGGTTACTAAATCCTCATGACCTTTCGTAAAGGGATCAAAAGAACCCGGAAAAACAGCAATCTTCATCGGTCTTTATGCTTTAAAACGGTATCATAAACGGTTGATTATTATCTCTTTTGACATTTTCATTCCCTAATAATGACAAAATTATAATCATCCAAAAATTTTATCAATCTCGAAGGCTTGTAATCGGTAGAATCTGAAAAAAATTCAGGTACCACATAATCCACACTGTTTATAATCTCTGGGGATATCTCTGAAAAAGTGGCAGGAGAAGGAGCAGAAGAGAGATTGGCCGAAGTTGAAATAATAGGTCTTTCGATGGCTTGAATCAACTTTTTGCAAAAAGTATTCTGTACAATTCTAATGGCAATTGTTCCATCCGAATGAATTAATTTCTCAGGCAAATTTTGCGCTGTAGGATATATAAAAGTGGTAGGACGATATGTGTGGGGCAATAAATCCCAAGCAATAAGTGGAATTTTTTTAACATAAAGCGGCAATCTATCGGTCTTATCCAATAGGATCAGCATGCTTTTACTTTCATTACGTTGTTTAATGCGATAAATCTTATCAATGGCTTCTTCGTTGGTCGCATCACATCCCAACCCCCAAACCGTATCAGTGGGATAGAGAATTACCTTTCCTTCAAGAAGCAAGTCTGCACACTTTTTAATTTCTGTATCCATAATTAAGATCCTTAGTTAAAACTTAATATTGCCCATAAAACTTGCAAAAATAGAAAATTATTACGAATAATTGATAAGCAAAAGATTAAAAACAAAAGATTTCAGTGTTTTCCCTTCCCTCCTTGTAGTTAATTAAAATATGACCTTCCAATACATCACCCTGTTTCCGCTCACTTAAACAGCTTTTACAATTTTTATAATCAAATAGTTATATTTTATTCTATCCTGTTTTTCATGGTGTACAAGAGACTAAACAAACCATTTTTCACCATATCCCGTTTCAAGAGAATTAAATTTAATAATTGTGATCTGATAAGCGCATTTAACTATTGTATATTCAATTAATTTAACAATCTACCCCCAATCTTTTCAAAGAATATTATTTATCTATTAAACAATAAGTTACATAAATATCTAAAGACTTTTATCGGGCAGTCATGAAATATAATCTTACTCTACATTATTTACTTTAACACAACTCATTTTATATGCCCCCTATAACAGTTACCAGATCTGAAAAAAGATTTGCGACCCTAAACTTCTATTAAAATTCTTTGAAGTCACCCACACAACACCATCGCCTGAAATTTCTTTAAGCATTTGAATAAGGATCATTCCAGCAAACATTCACCACAAATAACCTAATTTAACATGGTTGTATCACCTTCAAATAAGAGGCCCTGCTGCAGCATCCTAGCATTTGTATAAATTTTAACAATATTCTACTGGAAAATTTCTACAAAATACGCAAATACCTAAATAATATATTTTTACATTATCCTATTGAATAAAAAAGTTGAAATTTTATAGGATTTTCGATGAGGATTTCGGTCAACATTTTCCTAAATATTCATTTTTGTCAAATTGAAATGAACAAATAGAAAAGAGGTTATGGTAGCTCTTTTCAAGCCAGAATTGTTAAAAAATAGATCGAAATGAGGGAACTGTAAAATTAATTTATCCGATCCCGTCATTTTATTTTTGTATTTTTGCCTTTCAATAATAAAACAATGAAAATTTATTCATCTCAGAATTTCTTTCTAATTGCAGGACCTTGTGTCGTTGAAAATGAAAGTATTACATTCTCTATCGCACAAACAATTCAACAAATTTGTCAAGCATTGGAGATTCCGTTTTTTTTTAAAGCATCTTATAAAAAAGCCAACAGATCTTCCGTTAATTCTTTCACAGGAATTGGAAACAAACAAGCTTTGGCTATTTTGAAAAAAATAAAAGAAGAACTGCAACTTCCCATTGTAACCGATATTCACACGGAAGCAGAAGCAGAAATAGCCGCGCAAGTAGCCGACATATTGCAAATCCCGGCCTTTCTTTGCAGGCAAACCGATCTGCTAGTAGCCGCAGCCAAAACGGGTAAAACAGTCAATATCAAGAAAGGGCAATTTTTATCACCAGAAGCCATGCGTTTTGCCGTTGAAAAAGTACGCGATGTGGGGAACAATAATATCATGATCACCGAACGAGGCACCACATTCGGTTACCAGGATTTGATTGTGGATTTTCGGGGAATCAAAGAAATGCAATCGAATCGTTGTCCGGTAGTACTCGATTGTACACATTCTTTACAACTTCCCAACCAACCCAAAGGGGTTACTGGTGGACGTCCCGATTTGATAGAAACCATAGCCAAAGCAGGTATTGCCGTCGGATTCGACGGACTGTTCATTGAAACCCATCCCGATCCGGAACATGCACTTTCCGACGGAGCCAATATGCTCCCCTTGTATGAATTAAAAGACCTACTAATCAAACTATTAAAAATAAGAAACGCTATTTTATAAAGTTTTATAATATTCGTTTTCTTTTTATCATGCTTCTTGTATTCATCTCCCACAGCAATACATTAACACTTGATTACATCATGGATGACCATTTGGTCATTTTTGAAAACGATTACACCTTGCAAGATTTTCAGGAATAAAAAAAGTAATGACTAAAGACGCTTTCTCAGATTATTTTGGGAAAGAAAAAAATCTGGTGGCAGGGGTACGCTACGGACTATTATTCCAGAAAATAGCCAGCAACGAGTATAATCAAGGAAATAATAAAAGGATACTGTCCCAAAAAGTGTGTAAATTTCCAATCATTGTAATTTTGACATTGCAATAAAAAAAAATCAAATACGAAATTTACACAATCGCAAAAGTAGACAATTTTAGAAGAAATCATCCAAAGTGAATCGGGTATTGAACAAATTTTGATCATGAGTTTAGCCATTTTGAGGAAAGTAGAACGAGAAGCACACAATCGTTGAGAGCAGATTTGAGCAATGGTTATCGTTTTGGCAAAACCTACGATGAGGGGCAATTATTGGAATTGCAGATACCCAGAACCCACAACGGTAACTTTTATCCATTCATTTTAGGTCTGTTACGCAATCAAGAAGCAGAGGCGAAAGAGATTGACTTTAAACTTTACGGAATAGGTTTGAGCAGGGAACAAGTGTATAAATTGTTTGGTGATATTTACGGACAAAATTATCGTAGCAGCCAAATTAGCAGAATGTTTGATTATGCCCCCGAAGAAGTTCATTTTTGGTTAAAAAGGAAATTAGAATCTTATTATTCCATTATTTACATAGTATGGGGCACAAAACATACTGTCCTTTTTATTTCACCCTATTTTTCCGATTTAATTGCTGATATATAGTTGTTTAAAGTTATTTTTGCCGATTTTCCGGTGCAAAAAAAAACGTCCTGAAAGTAGTATTTGCTTTCATTTTTCCGGTTTTTTTAATACGTTTCTTTACCATTACTTTAATTGGGCTTTAACTACCCTTTTATTTTGCCTGAAAAATGACTTAAATTGCCTATTTTACAGCTATTTGGAGTGATTGCAGGAAGACACTGCGGTATGGACTGGTTGAGACCGGAATAACCTCGATTTTGTTAAATCTTTTCTTTCCCATTTTTACCCCCAAAAGCCTCTAAAAAAAAGTTGTTTCAACGGTTGGTTCAACGACAGTGTACCTTTTAGGAGGGAAAATTTCACCGTTTATTAAAAAAATGGCGTGGTTGTCTGTAGTTTGTTGATAATCTGACCCCATTAGGATTTTATAGCTCAGGGGAAAATATATTGCGATTTATGAACATACAATATTTTACACAAAGATACCCAAAAAAGTGGTTAAAAAGTGTTTTACAGGGAGGTTATTATGCCCTATAATAGGGTCTTTGTGCGTGCAGGTGCAACACGCGTGCTACTCTAACCGGACTGCACCGATGTTGAAATGTAATTAAATGATCACTTGCCAATAATTACGATATAAACATTCATTCTTTGTTGCGTTTTTTAATAAAACTTTTAATCGAACCGCGGGAAAATGATTGTAGGGGCTTCCGCAATGGATACCTACCGGAGTGAGAATTTCTTCTCCCTCTTTTGTTTTTATTAATACAATAAAGGGGGCAAAAAGTTAAAAAAGTGGTTTTGAAAGGATGTTTCAATGCCGCTTAATAATGCGTGCTTGTCAAAAAAAAAGTGGGCAATTTGTTTTGAGGATTATAATAGAGGCGACTTTTATTTCGACCCGGCGCGTTGATAGTATAAGCAAGGAGGCTTATTTTACGATTTTGGGTATAAAAAGTGATTATTCACGTAATTTTAGGCTATAAAATTACGTGAATGATTTTAAAAACAGGTTTATTTTTCGAGATTTTCTTATTTTTTTATCCAATCTCCCCTGCTTACCACCAATCGGTAGCCGATAGATTCAATACGCTGTCGTAAATTTTCACAACATTCCGCAGCTTCTTCACCCGTACTGATTTTATTGTCGTATATCAAATATTTTTTTCTTACCCCCAGTGGAGACAAATTGGGCATCACCACATTGGCACCGGCTAAGATTCCTTGTTCACGTCCTTGCGAGTGAATAGTACCCAAAGCAGTGGTGGCTGGCAACAGGGCATTTGGTAATAGAAGTCGTATAAGGCCTAACATAAACAGAGTCAATTCCATGGTTCCGCTTTGCTGATTTGCGAAAGGTGTAGCATGATGAGGTATAAAGGGGCCAATTCCCACCATTTGAGGTTGGAAATCTGCCAAAAATAG
>JAVWBZ010000132.1:0-5280 GCA_036649255.1 Bacteroidales bacterium | reverse complement strand
CAATAAGAACAGAAATTATTACATCCACGCATGATGGAAATAAAAGCAGATACGCCGTTGGTATCGTATCTCACGGGGTTAATATCATCGTAAGTCTCCTTCTCGGAAAGCAATACATTGAAGGATGTTTTACCATAAGAAGAATGTTCAATAAGCTGAGGCAATGAGCGATAAGAATCCGGACCTGCAATAAAATCCAAAGCGGTTTCTTCATTCAAAAGCTGTTCCTTGATACGTTCGGCCATGCACCCCAGCAGGCCTATCTGCATTCCCGGCTTTTTGTTTTTCAAGGCACCTAATTCACGAAGGCGATTTCTAATTCTCTGTTCGGCGTTGTCGCGCACGGAACAAGTATTCAGCAATACTAAATCAGCTTCTTTTAATTCTTCGGTTATGTGGTATGTGTCGGATAATATTGATGCAACTACTTCGCTGTCAGCAATATTCATTTGACATCCGTAAGTCTCTATAAATAATTTTTTCATTCGACAAAGATACAAATTTTGAGGAATTTGACAGATTTCATTTAAAGAAGTTTTTTATGAATTAAAACTATGAGGATACTGAAAATATCTTTAACGAACTGATTGGGAATATTACATAAACCTTCAAATTCTATTATTCAAACCGACAATATAAAAAATTGTAATTATGTTAATTACATCTATTTTTTGGACTTTTACCAGACATCCATAATTGAAAATAGATCACAAAATTAAAAGGAAGAACGACAAAGGATTTAACCAACAAATTTATTTACTTGGTACAATAGTAAATGACAGGATTTCATGTTCTTGCCAGAAATTTGGTGTATTAAAAAGAATTTTAACATTTTGAAATAAATGGCCGTGCAATTTTTCGGTTTAATTGTCATCTGCAAACCATTCAGCGTATGAACTATCGGTTTCCCTGATTCTGATGGAGTACAATTTGATATTGTCCGGAAATACCTGAATAAGTCGGTTGGCAAAGTCCTCCAACATATTTTCGGTAGTGGGTTGGTAGGGTACCACCACAATTTTTTCGAAATTTTCTTTCAGTAAATCCAACAACTTCGTATAAGTGGTATTATTTAAAACCAAAGCATGATCTACTTTATTTATAATGGTTTCGTGTACAATTTTTTTCAAATCTCCGAAATCAATCAGCATTCCTTTTTTAGGGGAAAATTCACTGCTAACCGGAAGGCCCTTGACTGTTACATCCATTTTATAGGAATGGCCATGTATGTTTTTACACAACCCGTCATAATCGGCCAAAGCATGGGCCATTTCAAAAGTAAATTGTTTTGTGATTCTAATAACTGCCATCTCTCTGTATCATTAATTTCTGAATTTCAAGGTATTGATAGGATTTGATTTTCACCACATAAATACCTTCGGTTAAATGGGAAATATCTTTTACAAATGTTTTTTGATTTTCCATTTTCACGGTGTGCTTTATGACAACATTTCCCATCATATCAAGTACTTCCACTTCATTCACAACCTTGTCTTCTCCCACGATACGTAATATTTTATCTGCAGGATTTGGGTAAATTCGAAAATGTTTTACTTCATTATTATAAAAAGGAATGGTAGAACTTTCAGGATTAAACGCATTGACGGAATCGTTTCCAAAGATTTTCCCTACCAATTCTGGATAATCTATAAAAGGATTTCGATTGTGCTGTAATTGATAAATCGCATTGTTACGATTTATTTCTTTTTGACTGACAGGATCTTGTTGGTGCCAAGCAATCAACATATTGAGTGCCCAATGATCCAAATTTCCTCCGGTAAACATAGAATTGGTATTTTGTCCTAAGTTTTTATCCATATAACGAGTACACATATAAAAATAACTTCTGGCTAAATCTCCTTTATATTCATTAATCGGTTCGAAAACGATACCTGAACAATCCGGATAATCACAATTTCCTCTTTTCGAGCCATTTAAACTTGTATAGTTAGGTGTTCCCACTTCTCCAAAAGCATAGTTACCTCGTTCCTGATTTACCTTTCCATCGGTAGGGTAAAGATGAAACAGATCGGAATACATAGGAGAAGCGCTATTAAACCAACTTTTGGGAACTGAATGTTCTCGGTTATAGCAATCTCCTTCGGTTGTATAATTGCCGCACTGGTCAACTCCAAAAGTATATTGGTAAGGGGGATTTCCATTGGGTACATCAGAGTATATATCCCATACTTTGCCATTCGGTTTGGCATCGGTGGTACGAAAAGCATTCCAAAGGCCATCATAGCTGATCACCGTATGGTTATCTATGATATTGTAAAGTGCTACTCGCAACGCAGATCCTTTTTTACCGTAAGCACTTGAATAATAGCCTTCCGGAGCTTGTCCCCAACCTGTAAAAAGAAGTACATAAAACAAAAATAATAATCCAAACTTTTTCATAGATACAACAATTTAATTTTATATTTTCTACCTTATAATTTTTCTGCACTCGCACGCAGCCCATACATCATGCACTCTTAATATATTAGCTCCTTTAGTCAAAGCAATCGTGTTAACTACCGTGGTGCCGTTCAAAGCTTTTTCAGGAGTGGTATCAAGTTTTTTGTAAATCATTGATTTTCTTGAAACACCAACCAAGATAGGCAGGTTGAAAACAGAAAAGGTATTGAGGTTGTTCAGTAGAAAATAATTTTGTTCCATGGTTTTCCCGAACCCGAATCCCGGATCAAGTATTATATCATTTACTCCCAGCTCTTTAAGTGTTTTAAGTTGTTGTCCGAAAAATTGCAAAAGATCTGCTATAATGTTTTGATAATAAGTGTTTTTTTGCATTACATCCGGCTTTCCGGATGTGTGCATGAGACAATAGGGAACTTTTAAAGCTCCTATGGTAGAAAACATCTTTTGGTCAAACGTACCACCCGAAATATCGTTAATCATGGCAGCTCCTTCCTCCACAGCTATCTGGGCTACCGTTGAACGCCATGTATCAACAGAGATCAAAGCCTTAGGGAAATGTTTCAAAATAAGAGATAATCCTTTTCGGATTCGTGCTATTTCGGTTTCTTCATCCAACTCCATAGCGCCCGGACGTGTTGACATCGCCCCTAAATCAATCAAGTCTGCTCCCTCTTCCAAGATGGTTTGAGCTCTTTCGAGCATTTGTTTCTCACTGAGATATTGCCCTCCATCAAAAAAAGAATCTTCTGTATTGTTTAAAATCCCCATGATCAACGGGGTATCCAAAGAAAGTAAATTGCCTTTAAAATTTATATTCATTATTTCCAGTATATCAAATCAATACTTGATTCTTCTGAAGATTTTATTGTTCGAAGATGGGAGTAATTGATTTTATACTCCCCTTCCCTATGATCATCTTACAGAATTTAGAGAATATACAATCATTCCTCTTCAGTCTGAAATTCAATTCTATAGTATTTGATTGTTTAATAGAACTTGATCTATAAAAGTTATTTTTCAATAGGTAACGCCTGGTCAATCTCTTCGTTCCAAGGGAGCCCGTATGTTCCGATTTCTGCCATAAAGGGATCCGGATTAAATTGTTCTACGTTGAAAACGCCAGTTCCTTTCCATTGACCGGTTAAAATCATTTTAGCTCCTAACATGGCCGGCACACCGGTTGTATAAGAAACGGCCTGCGCCCCCACTTCCTTATAACAAACAGCATGATCGCAATTATTCCATACGTAGTAAGTTCTAGCTTTTCCGTCTTTCATTCCTCTGATCTGGCAACCGATAGAAGTTTGTCCTTTGTATCCTTCTCCCAATGAAGAGGGTTCAGGAAGTACGGCTTTTAAAAATTGCAAGGGAACAATCTCTTTGCCTTCGTAATTGATAGGCTTGATACTGGTTAACCCCACTTCTTGAAGTACATTCAGCACATTGATATATTTGGGCCCAAATGTCATCCAAAAACGAGCTCTTTTAATACTTGGATAATTTTTCACCAAAGATTCCAACTCTTCATGATAAAGCAAATATGATTCTTTGTCTCCAATATTAGGATATGCAATGGGTTTATGAATGGACATAGGATCAATTTCTATCCATTGACCGTTTTCCCAATATTTACCTCTTTGGGTAATTTCTCTGATATTGATTTCAGGGTTAAAATTGGTGGCAAATGCTTTCCCGTGGTCACCAGCATTGCAATCTACAATATCCAGATAATGAATTTCATCAAAATAATGTTTAGCGGCATAGGCCGTATAGATGCTGGTTACTCCCGGATCAAATCCGCATCCGAGTAAAGCCATAATACCAGCTTCTTTAAATTTGTCATGATAAGCCCACTGCCATTTATATTCAAATTTTGCTTCTTCTTTGGGTTCATAATTGGCAGTGTCCATGTAGTTGGTTTTGGTTGCCAAACAAGCATCCATTAAAGTAAGATCCTGATAAGGAAGAGCCACATTGATAAGTAAATCAGGTTTATAGCTGTTAATCAGTGCAATGGTTTCCTTCACATTGTCGGCATCTACTTGAGCCGTTTTAATTCTGCCACTTCCGATTTCAGCAGCGATTTTATCACATTTGGCTTTTGTTCTGCTTGCCAACATAATTTCAGTAAAAACTTCTGGAACAGCAGCACATTTATGTGCTACAACTGCGCCAACACCTCCGGCGCCAATGATTAATACTTTTGCCATTATTATCGTTTTTTTTAATTCGGTTGCAAATGTACATGATTTTTTTAAATCAACAATCAACCTTCTCTTTTTCGAATGTGACAGAAAAGAGATACAATAATCGAATGAACTTTTTTACCATGAATTATTAAGATTCCATAGGAACGCATTTTCCAATCTTAATAAACTTCTGTTATAAACCCTACCTCCCTCACTTTGTCAGCAATGGTTTCCAGTTTTTCCTTCGTAAATTTTCGAAGATGCTGAGCAGGAGTTTCCCTATCTAAAGAGTACAACATGACTTTTTTCGGAGCAATTTTTTCTATGCACTGCAACCAGAATGAAAAATCAGGACCCGAACTATTGTCGAATTGAACACCTTCTATTTCTCCTGCAAAGAAAAGAGTTTGAATAATCAGATTGCCTTTAAAAGAAACAAGATGCTCCACGATTTCATCAATGGAGATGGGAATGATGGGTTTATTGATCACATCAAGCATCTCTTGTGTACCAGCATCCAGCTTTAAAATCGGATTTTCTATTTCTTGAAGCGCCTTTAGCACACTCTCTTTATGAAGTTGGGTAGAATTAGATAAACAAGTAATCACAGATGTAGGATAGTATTGATTCCTGAGTTGGATCAACCCTTCTATAATGCCACCGAATTGGG